>NZ_AQOI01000572.1:0-1935 GCF_000364665.1 Xanthomonas sp. SHU 199 | reverse complement strand
CATGCACCGGCGGCGATGGCCGGCGATGTCGGCGGCGCCGCCGGGATCAGCTCGCAACTGGTCGACCGCGGCATCGCCGTGACCCGCGCGACCCCGACCTTGCAGGGCGCGCTGTTCTGGCTGCCGGCGCCGGGCTGGTCGCTGAGCGGCTCGGCCAGCGTGGCGCTGGACGCGCCGGGCACGGTGCTGATGAGCAGCGTCGGCCTGTCGCGCAGTTGGACCGTGTCCGACAGCTGGCAACTGCAGGCCGAGGCGCTGCTGTACCGCTACCCCGGCGCGCGCGCCAACCGCCTGTTCAACCGCGACGAGGTCAGCCTGGGCTGGAGCTACCGCGACCGCCTGAGCCTGTCGCTGGCCGCCTTCCGCATGCCCGACAGTGGCCTGCAGCAGCGCTGGTACGGGGCGCTAGACCTGACCGCGCACCAGCCGCTGACCGGCCCGCTGTCGCTGTCGATGGGCGCCGGCGTCAGCCAGGCGCCGCCGGCGCTGTACGGACTGGAGTACACGGCGCACTATCGCTACGGCCACGCCGGGCTGATCTGGAACGCCGGGCGCTGGAGCCTGGAGGTGGACCGTGTGTTCAGCAACGCCCGCACCGGCTATGCCGACCGCGGCCTGTGGCCGTGGGTGGCCAGCGTCTCCCGCAGCTTCTGAGGCGAGCGCAACCTTTCCGTGCCGCCCCGGCACATACCGGTGCCCGTTGCCACACCTGCCCCCATGAACGACACCGACCTGCTCGGCGATGCCACCGACCGCATGCTGCTCCGGCGCATGGCCGCCAGCGACCGCGAGGCGCTGACCCGCCTGTACCGCGCCTACCACGGGCGCCTGTGCCGGTTCCTGTCGCGGCTGACCCGGCGCTCGGACATCATCGAGGAAGCGATCAACGACTGCTTCTGGATCGTCTGGCAGAAGGCCGGCGACTTCCGCGGCGATTCGCAGGTCTCGACCTGGATCATGGGCATCGCCTACCGCTGCGGGCTCAAGGCGATCCGCCACCACAGCGACGACGCCATCGACGACGGCGTGGCCGCCGAGGACCACGCCGCGGCGGCCGACCCGGACGAGGACCGCGAGCTGCGCGACTGGCTGGGCAAGGGCCTGGAACGCCTGTCGGCCGACCAGCGCCTGGTGGTGGAACTGGTCTACGGCCTCGGCCACAAGCTGGAAGAGGTCGCCGCGATCATGCAGTGCCCGGTGGGCACCATCAAAGCCCGGTTGTTCCACGCCCGGGTCAAACTTCGCAACGTGTTGCCGGGATTGGCCGGCGATGCGTCCACGCTGACGGAGAGCGCGTGATGAAAACGGGCTTCAACGAGCCGGGCAACGAGTGCGCGCATGCCTGGGACCTGATGCCGTGGGTGCTGCAGGACAGCGCCACGGAAGCCGAAAACGAGTGGCTGGTCGCACACCTGGCCAAGTGCCGGCACTGCAGCGCCGAGTTCGCCCAGCAGAGCCGCCTGCGCATGGCCATGACCCTGCCCAGCGACGTGCCGGTGGACGCCGAGGCCGGGCTGCAGCGCCTGCTGCAGCGCCTGGACGCGCCTGTTCCGCAGGCGCCGCCGCAGCGCGGCCGCGCCAGCTGGACCACGCGGGCGCTGGTCGCCGCCGCGCTGCTGCAGGCGGTGGGCCTGGGCGTGCTGGGCATGCGCCTGTCCGCCGAGCACGAACGCAGCACCGCCTACCGCACCCTCAGCGATGCCGCGCAGCCGCTGGCGGCCGACGCGATCCGGGTGGTGCCGGACGCACGTATGACCCTGGCCGACTGGGACGCGCTGTTGCGCAAGCTGCAGCTGCGGGTGATCGGCGGCCCCAACGCCGCCGGCGCCTACACCGTGGTGCCGACCCAGGCCGGGTCGCCGGCGCAGCCGCAGCGCAGCGTGCAGCAGTTGCGCGCCACCGCCGGCATCCGCCTGGCGGAGCCGATCGCCGCGC
>NZ_AQOI01000571.1:0-1397 GCF_000364665.1 Xanthomonas sp. SHU 199 | reverse complement strand
GCCACCGCCGCCGGCGCCGATGCGCTGGCCGATGGCGACTACACCACCGCCGTGGGGTCCACCAGCACCGCCGCCGGCCTCGGCGCCTCGGCGCTGGGCAGCGGCGCGGTCGCCAGCGGCGCCCACGCCAGTGCGGTCGGTACCGATGCCACGGCGGTCGGCACCTCGGCCACGGCCATCGGCAGCACCGCGACGGTGTACGAGTACGACGAGAACGGCTTCATCGTCGGCAGCCGCGAGCAGACCACCCAGGCCCTGGGCGTGGCCGCCACCGCGGTCGGCGGCGGCGCGCAGGCGCTGGATCCGCTGACCACCGCGGTCGGCACCGGCACCTCGGCCGGCGGTGTGCAGAGCACCGCGCTGGGCTATCACGCGCAGACCTTCAAGGATGGCGCCACCGCGGTCGGCGGCCTGTCCGAAGTGGCCGGCGACCTGGGCACGGCGGTGGGTTACAGCGCTCGCGCCGCAGGCGACTACGCCACCGCGATGGGCATCGGCGCGCGCGCCACCGCCACCAGTGCGGTGGCGATGGGCATGAACGCGCTGGCCAGCGGCACCGACAGCGTCGCCGTGGGCGGCGTCAGCACCGCCGCGGCCAGCGCCGGCAACAGCGTGGGCATCGCCGCCGCCACCGGCGTCGGCGGCATCGCCCTGGGCGCCGGCGCGCAGAGCCAGTCCGACTACGCGATCGCGCTGGGCTACAACGCCAACGTGTTCCCGAACCTGCCGGGCAACGTCGATTCGGTCGCCATCGGCCACAGCGCCGGTTCGTTCGCGCCGCGCACGGTGTCGTTGGGCAGCTATGCGCTGGCCGCCGGCGACAGCGGCATCGCGCTGGGCTACAAGGCCACCGCCTGGAACCCCGACAGCGTCGCGCTGGGCGCACGTGCGGTGACGTCGATCTACAACAACAACGGCACCGCGCTCGGCACCGACAGCCAGGCCAACGGCAGCGATGCCACCGCGATCGGCTACGGCGCGCGGGTCAGCACCTGGCTGGACGATGCGCGCAACCAGGCGCCGACCAATGCGGTCGCGCTCGGCGCGCATTCCTACGCCGCGCGCGACAACAGCGTGTCGGTCGGCGATGTCGGCAACGGCCTGACCCGGCAGATCACCAGCGTCGCCGCCGGCACCGAAGCCACCGACGCGGTCAACGTGGCGCAGCTGCAGGAGGCCGGCAAGTACCTGCAGGCCAGCGCCGGCAACAGCGATGCCGGCGCCTACGTCGAAGGCAACGACGCGCTCGCCGCCGGCGAGGCCGCCAATGCCATCGGCAACGGCAGCACCGCGCTCGGCGCCGGCGCCGATGCGCTCAACAGCGGGGCGACCGCAGTCGGCAGCGGCGCGGTGGCCGCCGGGCAGAACAGCGCCGCCTTCGGCACCAACGCGCAGGC
>NZ_AQOI01000570.1:0-771 GCF_000364665.1 Xanthomonas sp. SHU 199 | reverse complement strand
CCGGCGCCACCAGCGCCGGGGTCGGCGGCACCGCACTGGGCGCCAGCGCCGATGCCAGCGGTTTCGCCGCCTCGGCGGTGGGCGTGGGTGCCTACGCCGGCGGTGCGCAGGCGTCGGCCTTCGGCGCGGTGGCCAACGCCACCGGCGACTACGCCACGGCGGTCGGCACGCAGAGCGTGGCCACCGGCACCAGCAGCGTCGCGGTCGGCGGTCCGGCCGACCTGATTCCGGGGCTGGGCCTGTTCGTACAGACCCAGGCCAGCGGCGCCAATGCCGCCGCGTTCGGCGCCGGCGCGATCGCCTCGGGCGACGAATCCACCGCCAGCGGCAGCATGACCGAGGCCTCGGGCCTGCAGAGCACCGCGCTGGGCTACTTCGCCTATGCACCGGGCGACCATGCCAGCGCGCTGGGCGCGCAGTCCTGGGCCAGCGGCGCCAACAGCACCGCGCTCGGCTACTACAGCACCGCGTTTGCGGCCGACAGCGTGGCGCTGGGCGCCAACGCGGTGGCGCGCCGGGCCAACACGGTCTCGGTCGGCGATGCCGGCAGCGAGCGGCAGGTCGTCAACGTCGCCGCGGGCACGCAGTCCACCGATGCGGTCAACCTCGCGCAGCTGGATGCGGTGCGCGCCACCGCCGAAAGCACCTCCAAGTTCTTCGCCCACAGCGGCGGCGGCACGGTCGGCGCCTATGCCGACGGCGCCGGCGCGCTGGCCGCCGGCGATGCGGCCAATGCCTACGGCAGCGGCGCGGCGGCGTTCGGCAGCGGCA
>NZ_AQOI01000569.1:0-1175 GCF_000364665.1 Xanthomonas sp. SHU 199 | reverse complement strand
CGCCGCCGGTCGCCGCGGCGCGCCCGGGCGATCCCGCCCCGGCGCTGCGTCTGCCCACGCTCGACGGCGGCCACCTGACCCTGGCCCAGTTCCGCGGCCGGCCGCTGCTGGTCAACGTCTGGGCGAGCTGGTGCGAACCCTGCGTGCGCGAGATGCCGGAACTGGACCGGCTGGCGCGCGTGCAACCCAGCGACGGCCTGCAGGTGCTGGGCATCGCCCTGGACCGTGCCGAAGACGTGCGCGACTTCCTGCAGCGAGTGCCGATCGGCTACCCGATCGCGCTGGAGACGCCCGGCCCGGCCGACGCCAGCGTGCGCCTGGGCGACACCCAGGGCCTGCTGCCGTACAGCGTGCTGATCGACGCCGACGGCCGTGTCGTCAGGCAGAAGCTCGGCCCGTTCGCGCCGGGCGAAGTGGAGGGCTGGGTGGGCGGCGGCGCGCAGCCGACGCAGTAGCCGGCGAGCCAGCCGCCGATGCGCGCCCTTGTGGGAGCGACGTCCGCGTCGGCGACACATTGCCGATAGCGCTGTCACGACTCACCTCGCGCCCCCCACGCGGCTTGCGGCGAGCCTGCCGGGTGCACTGTGGAAGGGACTTCAGTCCCGACGCATTGGATTATCGGGAAAGCGCACTGCAGCGTCGTGAGAGTTGCCTCCCACGCCACGTCCACGCCGCACCGGATCAGTCCGCTAAAACGCCTGCCGCTGCCGCGCTTCGCCAACACTGCCATTCCCGGTCCGCACCTGCGCCAGCGTCGCCAGCTCCTCGGCCAGGCGCTGCGCGGCGGTGCGCAGTTCCGGCACCGCGGTGATCTCCCACAGCACGCCACGCAGCAGCGGCCCGATGCAGTACAGCCCGGCGACCGGATGGCCGCTGCCGTCGCGCACCCGCAGGCGCTCGTCCACCTGCAGCCCCAGGCCCAGTGGATCGGCCTGCAGCAGGCCGGCGTCGCGCATCGTGGCGACCAGCGGATGGCTGGTGCGGGCGACGTCGGTGTCCAGCCCGGTGGCGCGGATCAGCACGTCGAAGTCCTCGGTGCGCGCGTTGCTGCTGGCGCGATCGCGGATCACCGCTTCCACCGCGGTTTCGCCCAGCCGCGCGCGCAGCAGGCGCCCGGCGCGGATGCGCAGCTGGCCCTGCGCCTGCAGTTGCGCCAGCGCGGCCGCCGCGGCCGG
>NZ_AQOI01000568.1:0-5032 GCF_000364665.1 Xanthomonas sp. SHU 199 | reverse complement strand
GGCTGTCCAGCGCCGGCCACGAGCCGCCGTTGCTGCTCGGCGCCGATGGCCGCGCGGAATTGCTGCCGCTGGAATCGGGCCCGCCGCTGGGGCTGGAGCCGCAATCGCGCTACCCGGTGGTGCATGGGCGCCTGGCCGCCGGCGCCACCCTGCTCAGCTACACCGACGGCATCACCGAGGCGATGGATGCGCAGGACCGGCCCTACGGCGAGGCGCGGCTGCTGGCGGCGCTGCAGCCGGGCGCCGACGCGCAGGCGCAGTGCGCCGCGGTGCTGGCCGACGTGCAGGCGTTCACCGCGCCGGCACCGCAGTCCGACGACATTACGCTCCTGGCGATCCGGCTACGCCAGGATCCGGCACGGGAGGCGACGCGATGATGCTGCGATGGCAGATGGAACCGGCAATCGACGCACTGGCGCAGTTGAGCGACAGCGTGGAGGCGGCGCTACGGCGCCACGGCGTGAGCGGCGAGCAGGTCAGCCGCACCCGGCTGATCGTCGAGGAGTTGGCGTGCAACACCCTCGAACACGGCCACCTGCGCCGTGAGCCGCTGCCGGTGGACGTGATCCTGCATCTGCTGCACGACGCGCTGGTGCTGGAGTTCCACGACAGCGGCCCGGCCTTCGACCCGCGCAGCGCGCCGGTGCCGGACCTGGACGCGGACATCGCCGAGCGCCCGATCGGCGGCCTCGGCCTGCACCTGGTGCAGCAACTGGCCGACCGCCTTGAGTATCGCCACGACGCCGGCCGTAATGTGGTGCGCATCGTGTTGCTGCAACCTGCCGATCCCCCTCTTCAGGAGTCGCCCGCATGACCACGTTGAGCCTGCAGATCGACCCGGCGCAGGACAAGCGCCAACGCCTCACCCTGAGCGGGCGCCTGGATACCCACACCTACCAGGCCCTGGACGAGGCGCTGGCGCCGCTGCTGGCCACCCCGATCACCACGTTGGTGCTGGACCTGTCGCACCTGGACTACATCAGCAGCGCGGGCATCCGCTCGATCTTCAAGGCGCGCAAGGTGCTGGCCGCGCGCGACGGGCGGGTGCTGGTGGTGAACCCGCAACCGCAGATCCGCAAGGTGTTCGACGTGGTCAAGGCGGTGCCGTTGAACGAGATCTTCACCTCGGTGCAGGAACTGGACGAGTACCTGGACGAGATGCAGCGGCGGGTGCTTGCCGATGGCGCAATGCGTCGGGACTGAAGTCCCTCCCACAGTGCACCCAGCGAGCGCGCTGCAAGACCCTCTGTCGACACAAGCGGCCCAGGCCGCGACCGGAGTTGCCGTACAGCGCGTCATGGCTAAGCCACTTCCACAGGGATGGGCTGGGCATCTCTTGTGGGAGGGACTTCAGTCCCGACGAGGGAGGGTGTCAGTCGGCTTCCGGCTTCCCTTTTTGCGACTGCATGACCAGCTGACTCTCACAAGGGCCACCGCTGGCCGATGCAACTTGGACAGCGCATCCCCGCAGAACTCCCAAGCACACCGAATGCATGCGCACGACGCAAACGCGCGCTGCCGTCCTGACTGAACCAATCCCACCGCGCTCCAGCGCCCGCTCTGCCAGGCGCTTGCCGACCGCACAACTTCGATATATCGTTTCCGCTTCCAATTCGACATATCGAAATGCGACGACCCCACGCCCCCGGCCCGCACCCCGCGCACCGCCTGTTCGAGGACGACCGGGCCGGCCGCGGCCGTGGCGCACGCGGGCCGCGCCCGCTCGGCCATGGCGACCTGCGGCTGTTGCTGCTGGCGATGATCGAGACCCAGCCGCGCCACGGCTACGAGTTGATCCGCGCGGTCGCCGAGCTGTTCCATGGCCTGTACACGCCCAGCGCCGGCACGGTCTACCCGACCCTGGCGCAGTTGGAAGCGCAGGGCCTGGTGCAGGCGGATGCCGACGCCACGCGCAAACGCTATGCCATCACCGAAGCCGGCCAGGCCTTCGTGCGCACCGAGCGCGCGCAGGTGGACGCGGCGCTGCAGCGCACCCAGCACAGCGCGCGCGCCCTGGTGCGCGCCAACGTGCCGGCGCCGGTGCGCGAGGCGATGCGCCGCATCAAGCACGGCCTGCTGGCGCGGCACGGGCGCTGGGACCCGGACGAGATCGAGCGCGTCGCCGCGCTGTTGCATGCCGCCGCCGACGGCATGGATGGCAACACACCCTGATTCCCCTTCCAGCCAGCACGCGGACATCAGCGCTTTCGGCATCCGCGTCGCCCGCCAACCCTCTCCCCCACTTTTCGAGGATTCCCATGGCGACCCACGAACACCGCCTGCTGCGCCACCCGCTGCGCCTGCGTCATCTGCAGGTGCTGCGCACGCAACCACTGACCCCGCACATGCGCCGCATCGTCGTCGGCGGCCCCGAACTGGACGGCTTCGTCAGCGCCGGGCCGGACGACCACGTCAAGCTGTTCTTCCCCAACCCCGAAGGCGCGTTCGTGCTGCCGACGATGACCGAGCACGGCCCGGTGTATCCGGCCGACGCGCTGCCCTCGCCCGCCCGCGACTACACCCCGCGCCACTACGACGCCGACGCGCAGGAACTGACCCTGGACTTCGTGCTGCACGGCGACGGCCCGGCCTGCCGCTGGGCGGCGCAGGCCGACCCGGGCGATGTGCTGGTCGTCGGCGGGCCGCGTGGCTCGTTCGTCGCCGCCGACGATTTCGATGCCTATGTGCTGATCGGCGACGAGACCGCGCTGCCGGCGATCGGCCGCTGGCTGGAAACCCTGCCGGCCAACGCGGAGGTGGACGCGCTGATCGAGATTCCCGGCTACGCCGACCGGCAAGCGCTGGACTGCGACGCCGAGCTGCGCGTCACCTGGCTGGAACGCAACGGCGTGGACGCACGCAGCAGCCAGTTGCTGGAAGGCGCGCTGCGCGACTTCGACCCGCCCGAGGGCGACGCGTTCTACTGGATCGCCTGCGAATCGGCCCGCGCGCGGATGATGCGCAAGTTCGTCGAAGGCCACCTGGGCGTGCCCAAGGAGTGGATCCGCGCGACGGGGTATTGGAAGGCGGGCGGGGATGCGGCGGAAGACTGAAAGCCGCGCCGAAGAAAGCAAAAAGCACGCGCAATATGGCCGGCACGGAATACATGGCAATCCGGCGCAATAGCCCCTCTCCCACCGGGAGAGGGGTTGGGGTGAGGGCAAGGACGCGCCTGGCGCTTCAGGCGCATGCGGGGCTTCGCCAGGAACCATCGCGGTAAGGCCATCGCGGCTGAAGCCGTCCCTACGGTGCGTCTTTCGCGCGCAGTTTCATTGCACTGCACACAGCAAGATCCCGAAAACACAAACGCCCGCCGAATGGCGGGCGTTTGCGTTACGGCAGGCGGCAGCGCGCGAAGCGCCGCCGCCGCGACCACAGGCGGCCTTACTTGGCCGCTGCCTGCAGCGCTTCGGTGGTGATGCGGATCTTCACTTCGTCGCTGACGTTCGGCACGTAGGCGCCCAGGCCGAAATCGCTGCGCTTGACCGTGGTGGTGGCGTCGAAGCCCAGCGCCGGCACCTTCTTCATCGGGTGCGGACCGGCACCGTTGAGGGTCACCGCCAGCACCACCGGCTTGGTCGTGCCCTTGATGGTCAGGTCGCCGGCGACGGTCAGCTTGTTGCCGCCGGCCGAGGTCACCTTGGTGCTCTTGAAGGTGGCAGTGGGGAACTTGGCGGCGTCGAAGAAGTCGGCGCTCTTCAGGTGCTCGTCGAACTTGGCGGTGAAGCTGTTGAGACCGGACAGCGGCAGGGTCACGTTGACGCTGGACTTGCTCACGTCCTGGGCGTTGTAGACCAGGGTGCCGTCGACGTCACCGAAGTGCGCGGACGGGTTGGAGAAGCCGAAGTGGCTCCACTGCACCAGCACGTCGGTGTGGGCCGGGTCGAGCGTGTAGGTGCCGGAGACGCCCTTGGCGGCGGCAGCGGCAGCGGCCGGCGCGGCGAAGGCGCTGGTGGCCGGCTGGGCGACGACGACGGCCAGGGCCATGGCGAGCGGGAGCAGCAGTTTGCGGGTCTTGGTCATGGTGGAACTCCTTGGAGGGGTGATGGGACGAAACTGCGGCAGGCGCGGGCCTGCGGTGGGACACGAAAGCGGAACCCGCGCGCTCACTCGATGCGCGCGGCCTCGTCGAAACTCAGCCGCGGCAGGCGCGGGAACAGGCCGCTGGGATCGCCGTAGCCGAGGTTGACCAGGAAGTTGGATTTGATCGCAGTGCCCGCGAAGAACGCGGCATCGACCTTGGCGTTATCGAAGCCGGACATGGGACCGGCATCCAGGCCCAGCGCACGCGCGGCCAGGATCAGGTAGGCGCCCTGCAGCGAGCCGTTGCGGAACGCGCCTTCGCTGCGGCCTTCGCGCGGGCCGTCGAACCAGCTCTTGGCATCGGTGTGCGGGAACAGGTACGGCAGCTTCTCGTGGAAGTCCTCGTCGTGGGCCACGATCACCGTGACCGGCGCGGCCAGGGTCTTGGCCAGGTTGCCTTCGGACAGCGCCGGCTTGAGCTTTTCCTTGGCCTGCGGCGAGGTGACGAAGACGAAGCGCGCCGGGCTGCCGTTGGCCGCGGTCGGGCCCCACTTCACCAGGTCGTAGAGGGCACGCAGGGTGGCTTCGTCGACCGGCTTGTCCAGGAACGCGTTCTGGGTGCGGGCGGTGCGGAACAACTGGTCGAGGGCGGCGTCGTGCAAGGCGTCGGACATGGAGGAAGTTCCTTGATCGAGGGAAGCGCCAGGAGGCCGGTGGGGCCGTCCCGATGCGAGGCGGCCAGTGTAGAGTGGCACGATTGTCGCAACACCCAGCCGCGATGCAACGGATTACTACCAAACGTGAAACGATCGGACGCGACCTGGGCGATTAGCGATGGCCGCGCCGGCAACGCCCGCCAGGCCGAGGCACTGGCCGCCGCGTTGGCGCTTCCGGCCGCGGCACCGATCCAGGCGCTGGTGTTGCAGCCGCACATGCCGTGGCGCTGGTTGGCGCCACGCTGGCTGCCCGGCGCACGGCATGCGTACGGCACGACGTTCGCGGAGGCGCT
>NZ_AQOI01000567.1:0-9066 GCF_000364665.1 Xanthomonas sp. SHU 199 | reverse complement strand
AGCCCCCGCCACTGGCAGTGGGCTGCGGCCGCCAGGCGGCGCTGGCGACGCGGTTGCTGCGCGCACGCGGCAGCCAGGTGGTGCAGATCCTGGATCCGCGGCTGGACCCGCGCCACTGGGACATCGTGGTGGTGCCGGAACACGATCGGCTGCGCGGCCCCAATGTGCTGCCCCTGCTCGGCAGCCTGCATCCGATCGACGATGCCTGGTTGGCGGCCGGGCGCACGGCGTTTCCTGCGTTGGGCGCATTGCCCTCGCCGCGCATCGGTCTGTTGGTGGGCGGCCCCTCCGGGCTGGCGCCGTGGAGCGAAGCGCAGGCACAGGCCGCCTTCGCCGACATCGCCGCACAGTTGCGCGCGCACGGCGGCAGCCTCCTCGCCAGCGCATCGCGGCGCACGCCGCCTGCGGTGGCCGCGGCCTTGCGCCGCACGTTCGCCGACGTGCCGGGCGTCGTGTGGTGCGGCGCGGACGATGGCGCCAATCCCTACGCCGGCCTGCTCGGCTGGGCCGAACGCCTCGTGTGTACGCCAGACTCGGTGAACCTGCTGTCGGAAGCCTGCGCCACGCGCGTGCCGGTGCAGGTGCTGATGCCGGAGACGGCGCGTGGCCGCGCCCTGGCGTTCCATCGCGCCTTGCACGCGCGTGGACGCCTGCTTCCGGCGAACGATGCCGACGACGCATACGCCACCGGCATCGCACCGCTACGCGAAACCGCGCGGGTGGCCGCGCTGATCCGCGACCGCCTGGCGCTGGCCTGATCGGCCGCCGTGCCGGCGTCGCTGCCACGACACCGACACGGCAACCGGGCCCAACGCGTCACATCACGCTATGTCAGGGGTTGCTCGGCGAACGCGGCACGCCGGCCGGCGCCGCATCCAGCGCGCCGATCAGCAGCCGCACTACCGGCGTGCCCACGCCGACCGTGTAGTTGTACTTGCCCTTGATCGGCTGGTTGTTGTCGACCACGCCGTTATAGCCGGGGATGCCGCGATGCAGCGCCTCCGGCCCATTGGCGGCCAGGCGGTACAGGTAATCGTTGAGATTGCCCTGGCGGCCCTGCTTCTCCACCAGCAGCGCGACCGCGCTGGCGAATTCCGGCGCGGCGACGCTGGTGCCGATCACCGCCGAGATACCGCCCTTGAAGTAGGTGGCCACCGAGCTGTCGCCCTCACGGCACGGCTGCGTCGCAATCCCCGGGCAGCCGCCGACCAGCATGCCGATGTCCGGCAGCGCGCGCATGGACGTGCGCGTCCCGCCGAGCGCACGCAACTGGTAGGCCGGACGCTGGAACAGGGTGCTGACGCCGCCACCGGCGCCCCAGTAGCCGCCGGCCAGGTTCGCGCCGACGCCGTAATAGTCCGCGGTCTCCAGCGGATCGCCGTAGGCGCTTTCGCTCTTGTAGCCGGATTCCAGGCTGCCCTTCTTGTACGCAGTGAGCAGGTTGCCGCCGCCGACCGCGGTCACGTGCGGGCTGGCCGCCGGGTGTTCGACGCCGGCGACGAAGCGGCCGTCCTTGTGGTCGACCGCGTACTGCGTGTCGGCGCAGTCCAGGCCGGCGTTGTCGCCACTGGAGGCGACGAAGGTGATGCCCTGCGCGTTGCCCTGCTTGAACACCGCATCGTAGGGGCGCAGCAGTGAGGTGAAATCCTTGCCGCCGTTGTAGGCCGCGGTGTAGTACAGCTCGCAGACGCCGAACGAGGAACTGACCACGTCGGCCTGGTTGTCCTGCACGATCTGCCGGTAGCCGGCCAGCACCGAGGCGTCGCTCAGGTCCGGGATCACGTACAGCAGCACGTGCGCACCCGGCGCACCGCCGAGCGCCATCTGCACGTCGAGCGCGGCCTCGCTCGCCGCGGCGTCGTTGCCGTCCTGGAGGCCGGGCTTGGCGCCGGCCACGTAGTGGCGCGCGTACAGGGTCGGGTCGGCGTGGTTGGCGGCGTAGCGGCTGAAGTTCTCATGGTCGAACATCGCCTTGATGTCCGAATCCAGCACGTCGCTGCTGATCAGGATGGCGATGGTGCTGCCGGTGCCGTCGAGCCGGCGCTGCTGCCCGGCCGCGCCGGTGGTGGCCTGGTAGGACGGGTAGCCGTAGGCCTGCTTGAGATCGTTGTACCAGTAGGTGGTACCGCCGGCGCCGTAGCGGTTGGCGGGATTCTTGGTGGCCGCGCGCTGCCAGTTGACGTGCATCGGCGGCGCACCACGGGTCAGGCCGGTCACGGTCGCACCGCTGTCGCGCAGCACGGCGGGCAACTGCAAGGGCGCGGCGGCGGCGAGGTGGGCCTGGCTGCCCTGCTGGACCTCGGCGGTCAGCGGCACCGCGAACAAGCGCTCGACGTTGTTCGCGCTCGCACTGACATGCAGGGTGTTGCCCTGCTCGGTGACGTTCATGTGCGCGGCCTGCAGCGCGGCACGCACCTGCGCGACCTGCGCCGGCGCCGGCGCGAAGCGGCGCTGGAATTCGGCCGGCGTCAGCCAATGGTGATACTGCGGGGAGACCGGATCCTGGATATCGGCCAGCAACGCGTCCAGGCCGGCCTGATCGCGCAACGGCAGGTGCACGTCGAAATTGACCGGCGCGGCGCGCAGCGTTGCGGTCATCGCCGCGATGGAGGCGTCGGGCACGGCATTGGCGGTGCCGAGCGCGCACAGCAGGGAAGCGGACAACACGGCAGCCAGCAAGGGCCGACGGCGGATGCGATCAAGCATGGGCGTCTCTCCGGGGGTAGAGCGGGTGGGACGAGGCCGTGGCGGCCTCGCGGTGGGAAATCGATGGCCCCTCCGCTTTCGGGAGGGGAGTTGGGGGTGAGGGTGTGGCGCGCGAAGTGCGTGCGTGGTTCGTTGCTGCGAGGCTTCGCCCGTACCCTCATCCCGCCCCTGCGGGGCACCTTCTCCCGAGGGGAGAAGGGAAGCGCCTGGCCCCTCTCCCATCGGGAGAGGGGTTGGGGTGAGGGTACGGCGCGCGCAGACCTGTCGAGGCGAGGACCCAACAGCGCACGCGAACGACGCTCCGAGCGACGCGAGGGCACTGTGCTTCCTGCTCATGTCTGCACGCATCGGCACGTCGTCGGGCTTGGGCGAGGCGTGATCATTGAGGAGGAGCGCACTACAAAACTTTGACGGACGACGCCGTTTTCGACTTTGGAAACAGCATGTTTCGCCTGGTTTCCGACACACACGCCTACATGTGTTCACCACTCGTCATGCATGGCAATCGGCGACACTCTGTATCGAATTGATGTCGACACGCGCGTGCCACGCCGCTTCTTCCGCGATGTCGCACGATGGCGCGCCTGCAGTCATCGCGCGCCCGGCGGCTGCGACACGAACGCCATGCCGCAGGACCGCTGCATGACAACCGCAACGCCGATGACGCCAACCTGCAACGTCGCTGTCGCATCGTGTGCGCACTTCCTTTACGAATCCCCCTTGCGCATGCCTCTCCATTCCTTGCTGAGCACGGCGATCCTTGCCGCCCTGTTGTCGCCCTTCGCCGCCACCGCTGCGGAGCCCGCCGCCGATGGTGCCGCGTCCGACGTGCAGCAACTCGATGCGGTGTCGGTAATCGGCCAGGGCGAGACCCGCCAGGTGCAGCGCATCACCGCGCAGGACGTGGCGGTGCTGCCGCCGGGCACCAGCATCCAGAAGCTGCTCAACCGCATTCCCGGCGTCAACGTGCAGTCCAACGACGCCTTCGGCGCCAACGAGGAATCGCAGACCATCAGCCTGCGCGGCTTCAACGGCGTGCGCCTGGGCTACACCCTCGACGGCCTGCCGCTGGGCGACAACGCCTACGGCAACTACAACGGCCTGAACATCAGCCGCGCGCTGATCGCCGAGAACTTCGGCGGCGTGGAACTGGCCTCGGGCATCGGCAGCCTGGGCACCGCCTCCACCAGCAATCTCGGCGGCACGGTGCAGTACTACTCCGACGACCCGTCCACCGAGGTCGGCGTGCGCCTGGCGCAGACCGTGGGCTCGGACAGCAACCGCCGCACCTACCTGCGCCTGGATACCGGCGAGCACAACGGTTTCTCCGCGTACCTGTCCGGCATCTACGCCGACGCCGACATGTGGGCACCGCCGGGCTCGCCGACCCACACCGCGCAGTTCAACGGCAAGGGCGTGTACCAGTTCGAGGGCGGCAAGATCACTGCGTTCGTCGACACCTCGCGCACCTCGCAGGCCGACTACGCCTACCTGTCCAAGAGCGGCCTGCACCGCGGCCTGGGCTGGGACTGGAACCTGTACGCGCCGGACTGGCAGCGCGCACTGGCCGCGGCGTATTGCGCGCCGGCCACGCGCAACCCCAGCCGCTGCGGCTACAGCGGCGGTGTGGACAACATCGACGACGCCTACTATCAGAGCCGCGCGCTGCGCAACGACGACCTGTACTACCTGGCCGGCGACTTCCAGCCGTCCGATGCGGTGAGCGTGCACACCCAGGTCTACCATCACGAGAACGCAGGCCAGGGCCACTGGTGGTCGCCGGGCCAGCCGTCCTACCCGGGCACGCCGCAGGCGCTGCCGATCTCGATCCGCAGCACCAACTACACCATCAACCGCACCGGCGGCATCGCTTCGCTGGGCTGGGACATCGGCCCGCACCACCTGGAAGCGGGCGTGTGGTACGAGCGCAACAAGCACCACGTGGAGCGCAACTTCTACTGGATCGACGGCCCGATCGACGACGACATCTTCCTGAGCAACCCGAACCGCCGGCTGTTCTCGCAGGACTACGTCATCACCACCAAGCAGGCCTATGTGCAGGGCACCTTCAAGCTGCTCGACGAGCGCCTGACCCTGGACATCGGCGCCAAGAGCCCGCACACCACGATGACCGCGCGCGAGACCCCGGGGATCGCGGTGGAAGCGCCGGTGGCCACCGGCGAGCTGAAGGCCAGCAAGGCGCTGCTGCCGCAGGCCGGCCTGAGCTACCGCCTGGCCGAGGGCCAGGAAGTGTTCGCCTCCTACGCCGAGAACATCGCCGCGTTCCAGGGCGGCGGCGCCGGCGGCCCGCTGCTGGTGACGCAGGCCTCGTTCGACGCCAGCGTCGGCGCGCTGCAGCCGGAGAAGTCCAAGACCTTCGAAGCTGGCTACCGCCTGGTGCGCGACCAGTTCGAGGCCTCGCTGGTCGGCTACGACGTGACCTTCGACAACCGCCTGCTGTCGCTCAACCCGTGCCCGAGCATCCAGCAGGGCACCAGCCCGGCATGCACCACGCGCTTCTTCAACGTCGGCTCGGTGAGCAGCCGCGGCGGCGAGCTGACCTTCATCTGGAAGCCGACCGCGCACCTGCAGTGGTACAACTCGGCCTCGATCAACCGCTCCACCTACGACGACAACTACGTGCAGAACGGCGTGGTCATCCCCACCGCCGGCAAGTCCACCGTGGACACGCCCAAGCGCATGTTCGCCAGCGAACTCAGCTGGACCTGGAACGGCTGGAACGCCAACCTGCGCGGCAAGTACACCGGCCAGCGCTACTACACCTACACCAACGACCAGGGCTTCGGCGGCTACACCTCCTTCGATGCCGGCGCCGGCTACGATTTCGGGGCGGTGTCGTTCCTGCGGGACCTGAAGCTGTCGTTGAACGTCACCAACCTCACCGACAAGCGCTACGCCTCCAACCTCACCGCCTTCAGCAACAGCGATCCGAACGGCCGCTCGCTGGCCTTCCACGCCAGCGCGCCGCGGCAGGCGTTCCTGACCCTGGACGCGCGCTTCTGAGCGCGTCCATGCTGTCCGCCCACCGTCAAACCGGAACGCATGCGATGATCCGATCCACCTCCTGGTTGTTGGGATGCGCGATGGCCGTGTTGGCGACCACCGCGGCGGCCGCCCCGGCCGCCGCCCCGGGCGAGCACAAGCCGCTGGTGATCGGCCACCGCGGCGCCAGCGCGCTGCGCCCCGAACACACCCTGGCGTCCTATGCCAAGGCCATCGCCGACGGCGCCGATTTCATCGAGCCGGACCTGGTCTCGACCAAGGACGGCGTGCTGGTGGCGCGCCACGAGAACGAGATCGGCGGCACCACCGACGTGGCCGCGCACCCGGAGTTCGCCGCGCGCAAGACCGTCAAGCAGATCGACGGGCAGCGCGTGGAAGGCTGGTTCACCGAAGATTTCACCCTGGCCGAGCTGAAGACCCTGCGCGCGCGCGAGCGCCTGCCGCAACTGCGCGGCACCGCCTTCGACGGGCAGTTCCAGGTGCCGACCATGGACGAGATCATCGACTTCACCGCGGCCGAGTCGGCCACGCGCGGGCGGCCGATCGGGCTGATTCCCGAGATCAAGCACGGCACCTACTTCCGCGGGCTTGGCCTGGCGATGGAAGACAAGCTGGTCGCCACCCTCGATGCGCATGCCTACACGCGCAAGGCGCCGGTGGTGATCCAGTCGTTCGAGATCGGCAACCTGGAATACCTGCACGGCAAGTTGGGCAGCACCCATCCGAACGTGCGCCTGGTGCAGCTGCTGGGCGACCCCAAGGAGCGCCCGGGCGACCAGTTGCGCGACGGCCCGACCTACGCGCAGATGGGCAGTGCACAGGGGCTGCGCGCGATCGCCAAGTACGCGCAACTGGTCAGCCCCAACCTGCGCGCGATCGTGCCGGTGACCGATGACGGCGCCCTGGCCAAGCCCACGTCGTTCGTTGCCGATGCGCATGCGGCGGGCCTGCAGGTGATTCCGTACACGTTCCGTCCCGAGAACTATTTCCTGCCCAAGCAGTTGCAGGACGCGCGCGGCCCGGCCGCGGTGAATGCCGCCGGCAGCATGAAGGAAATGCGCGCGCTGATCGACGCCGGCATCGATGGCTTCTTCACCGACGACCCGGCCGTGGGCCGCGCGGCGGTGGATGGAACGGCGCTGCCGCGGTGAAGCCGAGAATGGGGAATGGGGAATGGGGAATCGCAACAGCGGTTCCCAGCGCGGGGTTCCATTTGTAGGAGCGTGTCCGCACACGGGCATTGGTCATTGGGTGTCCGGGCCGCGATAATGCGCGCCCGCCGCCCCTGCCCCGATCGCCGTGCCGTCCGTTGCCGCTCCCTCGCCCACTTTCGCCGCGCTGACCCCGCGCGCGCTGCTGCTGTCCGTGCTGGCGATGGGCGCGGTGGTGCTGCTGTCGAACGTGCTGGTGCAGTTCCCGATCAACGACTGGTTGACCTGGGGCGCCTTCAGCTATCCGCTGGCGTTCCTGGTCAGCAACCTGATCAACCGCCGTTTCGGTCCGCGCGCGGCGCGGCGGGTTGCCTGGTGCGGGTTCGCACTGGCGGTGCTGCTGTCGATCTGGATCGCCACCCCGCGCATCGCCGCGGCCTCGTGCCTGGCCTTCATCGCCGCGCAGTTGCTGGACATCACCGTGTTCGACCGGCTGCGCCGCGGGCGCTGGTGGCGCGCGCCGATCGTCGCCACCACCTGCAGCGCGACGCTGGACACCACGATCTTCTGGTCGATCGCCTTCGCCGGCTCGACGCTGCCCTGGCTGAGCTGGGCCGCCGGCGACCTGGCGGTGAAGCTGGGCATCGGCGTATGCCTGTTGGCGCCGTTCCGCGCGCTGCTGTGGCGGATGGCGCCGACGCGCTAGCGGTGGACGGGTAGATGGTGCCGGCTTCACAAACGCCTGCGGCCAACGTTGAATGGTGATCGGCGGCGCGCCTCCCGTGCGCCGCGCCTGCGACGAGACCACGCCCATGCCGCACGACGTCACCCCCGCCCTCGCGCTGAGCGCGCTCAACGCCACCCTGGCGCAACTGCAGCCTGCCGGTACGGCGCTGGCCACACTGACCACGCCTGCCGTCTCCAACCCGGCGTGGTCTTGCAACACCTTCGCCCCGTTGATGCTGGAGATGGTGCTGCTGCGTCGCGACCGGCCCATGCGCACCCGGGTGTACTTCGCGGACGCGGCGCTGCCGACCTTCGGCGACGGCGACTTCGTCAACATCGTGCTGCTGGGCGATCCGTCGCAGTTGATCCACAACGTCAACATCCTGGTGGACGGCGAGCGTGTCTACCTGTTCCAGGCCTACCTCGAGCAGGTCGTGGACGTGGTGCGGGTGTTCGAGTCAGTGACCTTCCATGCGCTGTGGCACGACCTGTGCGCCGGTCGCGCCGGCCTGTGGAAGCGCGCCTACCAGGGGCTGTTCGGGGTGGATCCCGACCAAGTGGTGGACACTGATCCCGACGCGGTCTGGTTCCAGACTCAGTACGTCAGCGCGTAGCAATCGCGCCACCGCGGCGCGGAACGGCATGCCGGCGCCGATCGCCGCGACCAAGGTGGCGTGTTTGCGGTGGCATCACGGCGGCGAGCCCAGGCCCTCCGGCCGATTGCAGCCAGCGCCGACGGCGCGCTTTCCGCCGCGACTCGGCGAGACGCGGCGTTGCCGGAGAGGCATGTCGCCACCGACACCACGCGTGCGGCATCCGCTGCCAACAAGGATCGCGCTAGCGCGCCGCGTCGCCGTCCGCACGGCCGTCGACGAACACCAGCTCCAGCGCGACCGCGGCCTGTCGGATCGCCGCACGCGCCGCGGCGATCTCGGCCGTGGGCGCGGTCAGGCGCGGACGTCGGTCCAGCGTGCAGGCCAGGCCGGCCTCGACCAGTGCGGCGTGGGCGGCATGCAGGCTGGCAGCGATGGAAGGCGACAGCCAGCCGCTGTGCGCCAGCGCATCGAGCAGGGCTGGCGTATCGCGCGGCACCAGCAGTGCCGGCTGCTGCGCGGCGCCGAGCAGCACGCCGGCCTGCACCAGGAATTCCAGGTCGACCAGGCCGCCGGCGCCCTGCTTGAGGTCGAAGCGCGCGGCATCGCTGCGGTCCAGTTCGGCACGCATGCGCGCACGCATCTTGCGCACTTCCTCGCGCAGCGCTGCAGGCTCGCGCGGGCGCGCCAGGGTCTGCGCGCGCACCTGCTCGAACTGCTGCAGCAGCGGCGCATCGCCGGCCACGCCGCGCGCGCGCACCAGCGCCTGGTGTTCCCAGGTCCAGGCGCGCTCGCGCTGGTACTCGCGGTAGCTGGCCAGCGACGACACCAGCGCGCCCTTGCCGCCGTCCGGGCGCAGGCGCACG
>NZ_AQOI01000566.1:0-2011 GCF_000364665.1 Xanthomonas sp. SHU 199 | reverse complement strand
GCGGCCGCCGCCGGTGACCGCGCCGAGCAGGGCGATCACCTTCTGCGCCAGCCGCGCGAACCAGCGCCCGCTCTCCAGCGGCCGCGGTCCGGACGACGCTTCGACGCCCGGCGGATGGTCGTACAGGAACACCAGGTCCAGGTCCGAGCCGATGCCCAGTTCCACGCCGCCGAGGCTGCCGTAGCCGACGATGGCGAAACTGCCGCCAGGCACCTCGCCGTGCGCGGCGACCAGATCGGCACGCGCCAGGCGCAGCACGGTCACCACCACCGCCTCGGCCAGCTGCGCCAGTTGGCGGGCGCTGTCGAGCGCGGGCTGGCGTCGATCCAGCGTCGCCAGGGCGATGCGGAAACTCAGCGCCTGGCGCGCTTCGTTGAGGCCGCGCAGGGCCGCTTCCGGATCGTCGCCGGCGGCGGCGACCGCGGCATCGCACAGCCGCTGCATCGCCGCCAGGTCCGGCATCGGGCCATCGACGCGGCTGTCGAGCAGTTCGTCCAGCAGCAGCGGGTGCGCGGCCAGCCGTTCGGACAGGAAGGCGCTGCGCGCCAGCACGTCGACCAGCCGCGCCAGCGCGCTGGGTTGTTCGTCGAGCAGGGCCAGGTAGCTGGCCCGGCGCAGGATCGCCTGCAGCAGGCCGAGCACGCGGTGCAGGGCGGCATCGGCCTGCGCCGAGCGCGCCGCGGCGTGCAGCAGCGCCGGCAACACACGATCCAGGCGCGCGCGTGCGGCATCGGAGAGCGTGCGCACGCCCAGCGACTGCACGAAGCCGCGCAAGGCCTGGTCGGCGCCGTCAGGGTCTGAGAAACCAGCCTCGCGCAGCACCTGCACCTGGCCAGCGTCGGGCAGGCCGCGCCAGTAGTCGGCCAGCGCATCGGGCGCCAGCGCACGTTCGCGTGGCGCCAGCAGTTCGGCGAACTCGGCGGCGACGCGATCGCGCTGCACCTGCAGCGCTGCGTGCAGCGCGGCCCAGTCGGCACGGCCAAGGCCGAACGCGATGCGCGCGCGATCCAGCGGATCCTCCGGCAACGCGTGGGTCTGCGCGTCGCGCAGCATCTGCAGGCGGTTCTCCACCTGGCGCAGGAAGCGATACGCCTGCGCCAGCGCCGCGCCGTCCTCGGCGGCGATTTGGCCGGCGGCGACCAGCGCGTGCAGCGCCGGCAACAGGCGGCGTTCGCGCAGTGCGGGTTCGCGGCCGCCGCGGATCAACTGCAGCGACTGCACCAGGAACTCGATCTCGCGGATGCCGCCAGCGCCGCGCTTGATGTCGTCCAGGCGGTCGTGGCGCGCGACTTCGGCGGTGATCGCCGCCTTCATTTCGCGCAGGCCGTCCAGCGCGGTGTAGTCGAGATAGCGCCGGTACACGAACGGGCGCAGCGCCTGCAGCCATTCCTCGCCGGCGGCGATGTCGCCGGCCACCGCGCGCGCCTTCAGCCAGGCATAACGCTCCCAGTCGCGGCCTTCGCGCTGGAAGTACTGGTCCATGCCGGCGAACGACAGCGCCACCCGGCCGGCCGTGCCGAACGGGCGCAGACGCAGATCCACGCGGTGCGCGAAGCCGTCCGCGGTGGTCTCGTCGAGCAGCCGCGCCAGGCGCTGGCCGAGCCGCGCGAAGTATTCCTCGGCGGCCAGCGCCCGCGCGCCGTCGGACTCGCCGCCCTGCGGATAGGCGTAGACCAGATCCACGTCGGAGGAAAAATTCAGTTCGCCACCGCCGAGCTTGCCCAGGCCGAACACCACCAGCCGCTGCACGCTGCCGTCGGCGGCACGGACCACGCCATGACGCGCGGCGAACTCGCCTTCCAACGCCTGCAGCGCCAGCGCCAGGCAGTCCTCGGCCAAGCGCGTGCTGCCGGCCAGGGTCGCATCGACCTCGTCCAGGCCCAGCACGTCGCGCCACACCAGGCGCGCCGAGGCGGCCGCGCGGTAGCGGCGCAACTGCGCCGGCCACGCCGCCGGCTGCGCCGGATCCAGTTGCGGCAGCGGCAATGGCGGCGGATCCGGCTGCGCCAGG
>NZ_AQOI01000565.1:0-517 GCF_000364665.1 Xanthomonas sp. SHU 199 | reverse complement strand
CGAGACCTGGGCGCTGGGCTACGCCTACGATGCCAATGGCCACCTCACCGCGCATCGCTATCCGTCGGGACAGACGGTGGACTACGCGCCCAATGCATTGGGACAACCCACCCAGGCGGGCAGCTACGCCACGGGCGTGAGCTACTACCCGAACGGGGCGATCAAGCAGTTCAGCTACGGCAACGGCATCGTCCATACCATGACGCAGAACGCGCGCCAGTTGCCGGATACCAGCCGTGACGCCTACGGCGACACCGCTTTCCTCAGCGACGGCTACGACTACGACGCCAACGGCAACGTTGCCGCGATCAGTGACGGCGCTACCGGTCGTGGTGGACGCGGCAATCGTGACATGACCTACGACGGGTTGGATCGCCTGATTTCCACCAAGTCGGCGATGTTCGGTTCCACACCCGCAAGCTACAGCTACGACGTCCTCGACAACCTGACCCATGTCGTGGCGCCCGGTCGGGATCAGTACTACTGCTACGACGCCAACTGGCAGCTTACCAACGTC
>NZ_AQOI01000564.1:0-4596 GCF_000364665.1 Xanthomonas sp. SHU 199 | reverse complement strand
AGCGCCGGACGCCGATGCGCTCGGCTCGCGCGCGCGCAAGGTCGCCGACCATCTCGCGGCGCATGGCGCCTCGTTCTTCGACGAGATCGCCGCGGCCACCCGCCTGCTCTCCACCGAACTGGAGGTGGCGCTGGCCGAGCTGGTCGCCGCCGGTCGGGTCCACTGCGACAGCTACGCCGGCCTGCGCGCCTTGCTGGTGCCGGCATCGAAGCGCCCGTCGGCGCTGTCGCGGCGGCGGCCGCGCATGGCGCTGTACGGCGGCATCCAGGATGCCGGGCGCTGGGCGCTGTTGCGGGCTGGCGCCGAGGCCGACGACCCGGCCGCGCGCAGCGAGGCGGTCGAGCACGTCGCGCTGACGCTGCTGCGCCGCTACGGCGTGGTCTGCTGGCGCCTGCTCGAGCGCGAGGCGGCATGGCTGCCGCCGTGGCGCGAGCTGTTGCGGGTCTACCAGCGCCTGGAGGCGCGTGGCGAGATCCGCGGCGGGCGCTTCATCGATGGCCTGTCCGGCGAACAGTTCGCCCTGCCGGAGGCGATCGGTCTGCTGCGGCAACTGCGCCGCCAGCCTGGCGACGGCACCTGGGTGTGCGTGGCCGCCGCCGATCCGGCCAATCTGCTCGGCAGCGTGCTCCCGGGCACGCGGCTGCCACGTGTGGCGGGCGCGCGCGTGCTGTACCGCGACGGCGTGCCGATGGCGAGCTGGGTCGGCGAGCGTTTCGAGGCGCTGCAGGAGCTCGATGCCGAGGAACGCGTGCGCGCGCAGCGCTTGTTGCGCGGAGCCACCGCGGCGGAACGACGCACGGTCGCGGCGCTGCCGATGGCGTGAAGACGCGGCGCCATGCATGCGCTCGCGCACTGCGAGGGCGGGCATATCGGCGCCGCTTTCACATTCTGTCTACAAATTAGAGGGGTTGGTATCCCACTTCGCCTTCGGTGCAAAACCGGGGTCATCTGCCATTGCAGAACAACTGCGGCATCCGCGCCGCAGACGCCCAGGCGCCTTCTTCACACGCGTCGAGTGCTGCGCCGCAATGCCCGTTGCGCATTCATGCAACGTCGCCGCAGCGCTTTCGCTATGCGGAATTCCGCAGTTTTCACGCGATTTAAAGGCGCTGTCGATGGCGCCGATAGCCCTCACGCACAGACGTTGCGGCGCAGCGTCCTCGCTCTCCTCAGAGCGAGTGTGTCCACTCCGCGAGGCGCTGCGGAAGACGGCTGGAGGCGCTCACTTGCGCAACCGGACGCACACAAAGAATCGGGGTACACCATGTTGGGCAATATGAAAATCGGAGTCAGGCTGACGGCGGCGTTCCTGATCGTGGCGGCGATCGGCGCGTGCATCGGCTGGGTCGGCATCCGCAACTCGGGCCGGATCAACGACTACGCCACGGTGCTGTACGAGCGCGAGCTGCTCGGCCTGTCGCACCTGAAAGAGGCCAACATCAATCTGATCAACGCCGGCCGCTCGCGCGCCAACCTGCAGTTGGCCAGTACCGCGGAAGACCGCGCCAAGCACGTTGCCAACATCGACAAGTACACCGCCAAGGTGGTCGAGCACATGGACAAGGCCAGGACCTCGTTCGACGACCCGGCCACGCTGGCCAAGCTGGCTCGCTTCGACCAGGTGTGGAAGACCTACCTGGAGCGGCGCGGCCAGTTCGTCGACTCGGTGATGCGCGAGCCGCTGCCGCAGGGCAATGCGCAGCTGGCGGACCTGTCGAAGGGCGTGCGCAGCAGCTCCGACGAACTGGATGCGCTGATGTCCGAACTCAGCGAAACCAAGGAAGCCAATGCCGCGCGTGCCAACGACGCCACCGATGCGATCTATGCCAGCAGCACCCGCACCATGCTGGCCATCGTGATCGGCGGCGTGCTGCTCGGGGTCGGCCTGGGCTGCTGCATCAGCCGCAGCGTGACCCGGCCGATCGACAAGGCGGTCAAGGTGGCCAATGCGCTGTCCGAGGGCGACCTGAGCATGCAGATCGAGGTCCGCGGCAGGGACGAGACCGGGCAATTGCTGCTGGCGATGCAGCGCATGGTCGAGAAGTTGCAGCAGGTGGTCGGCGAGGTCAACGCCAGTGCGCAGAGCCTGGCGGGTGCGTCGGAAGAAGTCAGCGCCACTGCGCAATCCTTGAGCCAGGCCTCGACCGAACAGGCCGCCGGCGTGGAAGAGACCAGCGCCTCGCTGGAGCAGATGACCGCCTCGATCGCGCAGAACACCGACAACGCCAGGATCACCGACGGCATGGCCGCGCAGGCGGCGCGGGAAACCCTGGAGGGCGGTGAGGCGGTGGTGGCCACGGTCGCGGCGATGAAGCAGATCGCGCAGAAGATCGGCATCATCGACGACATCGCCTACCAGACCAACCTGCTGGCGCTGAACGCGGCGATCGAAGCCGCGCGTGCCGGCGAGCACGGCAAGGGCTTTGCGGTGGTCGCCGCGGAAGTGCGCAAGCTGGCCGAACGCAGCCAGATCGCGGCGCAGGAGATCGGCGAGGTCGCCGGCTCCAGCGTGGAACTGGCGGAGAAGGCCGGTCATCTGCTGGAGACCATCGTGCCCAGCATCAAGAAGACCTCGGATCTGGTGCAGGAGATCGCCGCCGCCTCGCAGGAGCAGTCGTCCGGCGTCGCCCAGATCAATGCGGCAGTGGTGCAGCTGAGCCAGATCACCCAGCAGAACGCGACCGCCTCCGAAGAGCTGGCCGCCACCGCCGAATCGATGAGCACGCAGGCCGTGCAGTTGCAGGACAGCATGGCGTTCTTCCAGTTGTCCGCCGGCACGCGCCGCGCCACGCACGCGCTGGACGACGGCGAGGCGGTGGCGCCGCTGCGTGCGGCTGGCTCGCGCTGGGCGCCGCGTGCGCCATCCGTCGCCGCGCGCCGTTCCGTTGCAGGCAATCGCGACCGCAGCGAAGCGCTGCTGGGCCGCGCCTGATCCATTCCCTGGCGGCGCCTGCCGCGCCGCCAGTTCCGTGTCGCTGTCGTTGTCACAACTGCCCATTGTCGGGAGAGTGCCGTGCTGAAGAATCTCAAAATCGCAACCAAGCTCTACGGCGGCTTCGCCGTGGTCCTGTGCATCCTGCTGGCCCTGGCCGGCGTGGCCTACTTCAACGTGTCCGCGTTGTCGCAGGCCAATTACTGGAACACCCACACCTACAAGGTGATCGCCGAAGTCGATGCCGCGCTCAGCAGCCTGATCAACATCGAGACCGGTACGCGTGGCTTCTCGCTGACCGGCGAGGACGCGTTCCTGCAGCCCTACCGCGACGGCGTCGCCAGCTTCGAAAGCCACCTGCGCACGGCGCAGGAGCTGACCGCCGACAACCCCAGGCAGCAGGAGCGCCTGAACGCGCTGAAGCAGACCCAGGCGCAATGGCTCAGCCAGGCAGTGCATCCGCAGATCGCGCTGCGCAAGAACGTCAACGATGGCCAGGCGACGATGGAGGCGCTGACCGCTGCGGTGCGTGCTTCCAAGGGCAAGGCCTACATGGACGCCATGCGCGATCGCATGGCCGAAGTGCGTCGCGCCGAGAGCGAGTTGCTCGCTGCGCGCGCCACCGAGGCCGAGCAGTTGCAGCAGCGCACCAACCTGACCCTGATCGTCGGCAGCCTGGTCGCGGCACTGTGTGCCTCGTTGATCGGTTTCCTGATCGCGCGGTCGCTGATGAGCGAACTTGGCGGCGAGCCGAGCACGGTGATGGAAGTGGCCTCGCGGATCGCGCGCGGCGATCTCACCGTGCAGGTGCCGACTCGCGCCAACGACAGCACCAGTGCGATGGTGGCGCTGCAGGCGATGGTCGAGCGACTGGCGGAGGTGGTGGGCGAGGTCAATGCCAGCGCGCAGTCGCTGGCCGGTTCCTCCGAGGAAGTCAGCGCCACCGCGCAGTCGCTGAGCCAGGCCGCCACCGAGCAGGCCGCCGGCGTTGAGGAGACCAGCGCCTCGCTGGAGCAGATGACCGCGTCCATCGCGCAGAACACCGACAACGCCAAGGTCACCGAGGGCATGTCGGCGCAGGCGGCCAAGGAAGCGGTGGAGGGCGGCGACGCGGTGCTGGCGTCCACCCAGGCGATGAAGCAGATCGCGCAGAAGATCGGCATCATCGACGACATCGCCTACCAGACCAACCTGCTGGCGCTGAACGCGGCGATCGAAGCCGCGCGTGCCGGCGAGCACGGCAAGGGCTTTGCGGTGGTCGCCGCCGAAGTGCGCAAGCTGGCCGAGCGCAGCCAGGTGGCGGCGCAGGAGATCGGCGAGGTCGCCGCCAGCAGCGTCGGCCTGGCCGATCGCGCCGGCAGCCTGCTCGGCACCATCGTGCCCAGCATCAAGAAGACCTCGGATCTGGTGCAGGAGATCGCCTCGGCCTCGCAGGAACAGTCCTCCGGCGTCACCCAGATCAACTTGGCGGTGTCCCAGCTCAGCCAGGCCACGCAGCAGAATGCGGCGGCCTCCGAGCAACTGGCGGCCACCGCCGAACAGATGAGCACCCAGGCCGAATCGCTGCAGCAGGCGATGGGATTCTTCCGCCTCAGCCGCGAACAGGACCTGGCCGCGCCGCGCCGCGCCGCGCCGGTGGCGCCGAGGCCGGCCGCCACCCGGCC
>NZ_AQOI01000563.1:0-3040 GCF_000364665.1 Xanthomonas sp. SHU 199 | reverse complement strand
GATGGATGCGGCCAAGGCCAGCCTGTTGGCGATCAACACCGAGATCAAGCGTCTGGCCGCCGCGGCGGCGGCCGGCGACTTCAGCGCCCGCGGCGATGCGGCGCACTTCCAGCACGACTTCCGGCTGATGGTGCAGGACCTCAACGCGATGATGGAGGTCAGCGACCACAACCTGGGCAAGCTGTCGGCCTTGCTGCAGTCCATCGCCGCCGGCGACCTCACCGCGCGCATGGAAGGCGAGTTCCACGGCGTGTTCGCTACCATGCGCGACGACGCCAACGCCACCGTCGAACAACTGACCGGCATCGTCGGTCGCATCCAGACCGCGGCGGTCAGCATCAACGCGGCCTCGACCGAGATCGCCGCCGGCAACGACGACCTGTCGCGCCGCACCGAGCAGCAGGCCGCCAGCCTGGAAGAAACCGCTGCGTCGATGGAGGAGCTGACCTCCACCGTCAAGCAGAATGCCGAGCACGCGCGCCAGGCCAACCAGTTGGCAGCGGGTGCCGCCTCGGTGGCCTCGCAAGGCGGCAGCGTGGTCGGCCAGGTGGTCGAAACCATGAGCGGCATCGAGGCCTCGTCGAAGAAGATCGCCGACATCATCGGCGTGATCGACGGCATCGCCTTCCAGACCAATATCCTGGCCTTGAACGCGGCGGTGGAAGCGGCGCGTGCCGGCGAACAAGGTCGCGGCTTCGCGGTGGTCGCCAGCGAGGTGCGGACCCTGGCCCAGCGTTCCTCGAATGCGGCCAAGGAGATCAAGAGCCTGATCGACGACTCGGTGGACCAGGTGGCCAATGGCTCGACCCTGGTACGCCAGGCCGGCGAGACCATGGCCGAGATCGTGGCCTCGGTGCAGCGCGTCACCGACATCATGGGCGAGATCTCGGCGGCCTCGCAGGAGCAGGCGTCGGGGATCGAGCAGGTCAACCAGACCGTCACCCAGATGGACGAGACCACCCAGCAGAATGCCGCCCTGGTGGAAGAGGCCACCGCCGCCGCGCGCTCGATGGAGGAACAGGCCACGCAGTTGCAGGACGCGGTGGCCGTGTTCAAGTTGGACACCCTGCCGGCGATCGCATCGATCGCGGTCGCATCGACGGCGCGCCCCGCCCCACGCAGCGTGCCGTCTGCGCCGCCACGCAAGCCGCGGCCGGCGCCGCAGTCCGTTGCGCTTGCCCAGGCGGCCAGCAGCGACTGGCAGGAGTTCTGAGTCTTCCTCCCAGTCGCGTCGATGCGCGGCCGTGCACTGCACGGCCGCTCGATAGGCGATGCCGCGATGTCGGTGCGGCAGGCAGGCTGGCTGGCTGGCTGGCGCCCGCATCGTCTCCATCGACGCGGCGTACGGCAACCACTGCCGGCACGACCGCACTGAGGCGCTCAAGAATCTCCTGCGCCTGTCGATACCAAATCGAGCGCACGCTTTTTGTCTACACCGGTGCGTGCCGACAGGGCCTGGGGAGGTCCTTCGGCGCTTCAGAGGGATCGCTCGGTGCACGCGCCGATCGCTGAAGTCGCAAAACCGAACGGGGAAACCGCAGCCCTGACGACTGTTCATTTTCGCGTCTGCCTTCGGCACGCGCGCAGCTTCGACTTGCAGTTCCTTGGTCCGTTTCGTCAGCTTGCCTACACCCGGGATCTCCGGCGCGCCACAACACGCGTCGTTCCTTCATTCGTACACGGGGGGCCACCATGCATGCGGTCTTGCGACACCGAAGACGCATCCACCGAGCGATCGACCGACGCCGTCGGCGATGGCCGGCGGAACTGGGGCATGCCAACGCCATGGTCACCGTCGCGAGTGCGGCGCTTTCGCACGACCCGCCTGTCGCGTCGCCCGTCATCACGCCATGTGACTGGCGCCGCCCCCAGCGCAGGCCGTCCGCGTCTGCCCGCGTCCACCGCCGACGTCGCATTCCTGCGCGCCGAGCAACCTTTTCGCCCCTTGGAGATGTGAAATGACCCGCCTTCTGCAACGCTACAACGTCGGTGTCCGCCTGTCGGCGGCCTTCGGCGTGCTGATTCTTCTTTCGGTGGTCCTGGTGATCATCGGGCTGTCCGGCATGGCCGAGGCGCGCAAGCACCTGGACATGATCGTGCTGGATCGCATGGCGAAGATCGAATTCAGCAACCAGATGCTCGACGCCAACTCCTCCGTGCTGGTTGCGCTGAGCACCTATACCACCTCCACCAACGCGACGATGCGGCAAGAGGCGCTGGAGACCTTCAATCGGCAGCGCGAGCGCTACGCCGAGGCTCGCGCCAAGATGGACAAGCTGTCCAGCACCGCCGGCGGCCGCGTCATCCGCGCCGACATGGACGCCAAGCGCGCCGCTGCGAAACAGATCAACGACGCCATCGTCGCGCTGGGCGAAAAGGGCGAGAATGCCCAGGCGCTGGAGATGCTCAACCGCGAAGCGCTGCCGGCAACCCTGGCGTGGCAGAGCAAGATCCGCGAGTTCGCCGACCGGCAGAAGTCGCAGGCCGCCGAAGGCTATCAGGCGGCGCTGGACGCGATGCACCGTGGCCGCATGCTGCTGATCGGCGGTACCGTGCTGGCCCTGGTACTCAGCGCCTTGCTGGCGCTGACCATCACCCGCAGCCTGACCGCACCGCTGGGCCTGGCCACCCGCACCGCCGAGGCCATCGCCAATGGCGACATGCACAATGCCGTGCGCACCGAGGCCCGCGACGAAACCGGCCGCCTGTTGAACGCCATGGGTCGCATGCAGCAGCAGCTGCAGGCCGTGCTGGCCGCGCAGGCCGATATGGCCCAGCGCCACGACGCCGGCCAGATCAGCTACCGCATGGACGAAACCGTGTTCCCAGGCGACTACGGGCGCATGGTCCGCGACAGCAACGCCCTGGCCGCCGCGCACATCGCGGTAACCGAGCGCTTGGCGCAGATCATGGGCCGCTACGCCATCGGCGATCTGTCCGAGAACATGGACCGCCTGCCCGGCGAAAAAGCCCGCCTCACCGAGACGATGGACACGGTCAAGCACAACCTGACCGCGATGAACAGCGAGATCAAGCACCT
>NZ_AQOI01000562.1:0-318 GCF_000364665.1 Xanthomonas sp. SHU 199 | reverse complement strand
CCGTGAAACACAGATGCAACATGGTTTCGCGGGGGCTTGACAAGACCTGTCGCAGGCCAATGTCCGGCGCTGTGCACAACCGGCCGTCGCGACGGCCGCGGGTGAGCCGATCGGGACGCCGCTGTCAAGCGCGCGGTGTGGCGGCTGCCTCGCTATCATCGCGCCGATGATGGAGTTCCGATGACCGCCACGTCCCCTTCCGACGGCGTGGCCGCACCGCCCGCCCTGGCCGCGTTCCTGCGCGGCATCGAACGCCGCGCCGCGGTCCTGGCCGACCTGCAGAGCGGCCGGCCCGAACGCGGCATGCCGGCCCTGGCA
>NZ_AQOI01000561.1:0-26245 GCF_000364665.1 Xanthomonas sp. SHU 199 | reverse complement strand
CCGCCGGCTCATCGCACCGACTTGGCGGCGACCGCCGCGCTGCCACCGCCGCCGGCCGTCGCGGCGGTCGCGTTGGGGGTCGGGGTGACGGTCTTGCCGGCGCCGTCGATGCGGAAGGTGTGCACCATACCGCCCAACGGGATCTTGTCGAAGCCGTTGCTGAAGGCCAGGCCGGCCGCACCCAGCGCACCGTACGGATCGCCCGGATCCAGGCCGGCGGCGACCGGCAGGCCGATCCAGCCGCCGATGCCCGAGAACACCGCCACGTACTGGTGGCCGTTGGCCTTGTAGGCGATCGGGTTGCCGATGATGCCCGAGGGCAGCTTGGTCTCCCACAGCTTCTTGCCGGTGTCCTTGTCCACCGCGCGGAACCAGCCGTCCAGCGTGCCGTAGAACACCAGCCCGCCGTCGGTGACCAGGGTGCCGCTCCACACCGGGAACTTCTCCTTGATCTCCCACTTGGACTTGCCTTCGACCACGTCGAACGCCTTGACGATGCCCAGCGCACCCGGCTCGTTCGGCTTCATCAGCACGTTGGCGAACACGTACGGCAGGCCCATCATGGTGTTGCCGCGCTCCTGCGGGTCCAGCTCCATGTGCCAGTTGTTGGTGCCGCAGAAGAACACCGCCGAATTGGACGGGTCCACCGAGCACGGCTGCTGGTCCTTGCCGCCCATCGCCGCCGGGAACGCCTCGACCTTGCGGCCGCGCTCCAGCGGCGAGTGCGCCGCGACCTTGACCGGACGCCCGGTCTTCATGTCGATGCGCTCGGCCCAGTTGGCCGGCACGAACTTGTTGGCGCGCAGCAGGGTGCCGTCGCGGCGGTCCAGCACATAGGCGAAGCCGTTGCGGTCGAACTGCACGACCGAGGGCACCTGCTTGCCGTCGATGGTCAGGTCGACCAGGATCGGCTCGTTGACGCCGTCGTAGTCCCATTGGTCGAACGGGGTCTTCTGGTAGCCCCACACCGCCTCGCCGGTGTCGATCTTGCGCGCGAACAGGGTCATCGACCACTTGTTGTCGTACTCGCCGGTGTCGCATTCCTTCTGCGTGGTCTTGCCGCAGCGGTACGACGGGCTCCACAGGCCCGGATTGCCGGTACCGTAGTAGACCAGCTTGAGTTTCGGGTCGTAGCTGTACCAGCCCCACGCCGCGCCGCCGCCGCGCTTCCAGCCTTCGTCGGGATAGGTCTTCTGGCCGAGGTCGCCGAGCTGGCCGTGCTGCGGATTGGCCTTGTTGAAGTCCGGGCCGAGGCAGATGTCCTTGTCGGTGCCGGTGGCCTCGCAGGACCAGGCCTGCTTGCCGTCGGCCAGCGCGTACGCGGCGACGCGCCCGCGCACGCCGAACTCGTTGCCGCTGATGCCGGCCACGACCTTGCCGTCGGCGATGATCGGGGCCATGGTGATGGTCTCGCCCTTCTCGGGATAGGCGAGCTTCTGCTTCCACACTTCCTTGCCGGTCTTGGCATCGAGCGCGATCACGTCGCCGCTGAGGCTGCCGAACACCACCTTGCCGTCGGCGTAGGACGCGCCACGGTTGACCGTGTCGCAGCAGGCCACCGCGACGGCGCGCTCGTCCTGCTGCGGGGTGTACTTCCACAGCACCTTGCCGGCGTCTTCCTGCGACAGGTCGATCGCGAACACGTTGTTCGGATAGGCGCTGACCATGTACATGGTGCCCCCCACCACCAACGGCTGGCCTTCATGGCCGCGGGTGGCGTCGGTCTTCATCTCCCACGACATCTTCAGGTTCTTGACGTTGTCGCGGTTGATCTCGGCCAGCGGGCTGTGCCGGGTCAGGCCGAAGTCGCGGCCGATGCCGCCCCAGTTGTCCGGGTTGGCGGCATTGCTGGCGAACTCGCTGTCGGTATCGGCGACCGCGGCCGGCGCGGCGGCCGGCGGCTGCTGTGCGGCGGCCGGTGCGGCCGGCGCCGAAGCCTCTTCCTGCTTCTTGCAACCCGCCAATGCCAGCGCAGTGGCCAGCGCGAGCAGCGTACAAGCCTGGGTACGACGTGAATGACTGTGCATCGTTCTACTCCCCTCGTTGAAGAGCCGCGTCACTTCACCTATCGGCGTGTGCCACGGAACCTGAAGCGTGGGTATATGCGAGCAACGTCCATGCCATCGCGGCGCTGCGATGCAACATCCCTTGAGGCACGGATCACGACGTCGATTGCCGTCCAGCAAGCGCATGTGGTCGCGTCCAGGACGTATCGAGAACGTGACACTTTGTGCCATGTCGCTGCATCGCGATTGGCGCACTTCGGGCATAAGTACGCGTGGCACACCCTGCGCCATCGACGCGGATGTAGCGCTGCCACACGCGTGTGCACAGCGGAACGCGCGGCAGAAGCACGCAGTCGGCATGCGTGCGCCGAAGCGCGGTGCGGGATGGGTACGGCGCGCGGCGGCCGTCAGCCGCCGCGGTGCAGTATCAGTGCGGCTGCTGTCTGGCGTGGTCCTGCCACCACGCCAGCAGCGCGGCGCAATCGGCGAAATGCAGGTCGGCCAGCGCCGGCCAGGGATTGTCCGGATGCAGCAGCACGGTGGTGGCGCCGGCATGGCGCCCGCACTGCAGGTCGTAGGCGTGGTCGCCGACCATCGCCAGTGCCTGCGGCGCCACACCCCAGTGCTCGGCCAACTGCAGCAGGCCGCCGGGATGCGGCTTGGGCGGCGCCTCGTCGCGGCCGAGGATGGTGACGTCCTCGAACAGGTCGTCGACCTCGATCTCTTCCAGGGTCAGCTGCGCCAGCTCGCGCGCGTTGCGGGTGAGCACCGCCAGCCGGCAATCGGCCGCATGCAGGGTACGCAGCAGCGCCGGCGCGCCGTTGGCCGCGGTGGCCTCCTGGGCCAGCACGCGCTCGTGCTCCAGCAGCCAGGCGTGCTTGCTGGCGCGCTGCGCGTCCGGCAGCGCCGCCAGGTGCTGCAGGATGTCGGCCTGCGGCGGGATCTGCAGTTCGCGGCGGATCAGCGCGAAATCGTGCACGGCGCGGGTCAGGGTGCCGTCCATGTCGAACACCCAGTGGCGCACCTGGCACAGCGCCTCGGCCGGCGGTGGCATGGCGGCATGCATCGCGCTCAATCCCAGCCCGGCATCTGCGCGCCGTCCAGGCCGCCGGTCTCGAACACCGCGGTGCGGGTGCCGCCGGCCTTCACCGGGAAGGTGATCTGCAGCACCGTGGTCTTGCGCGCCAGCTTCCACAGCGCCTTGTCGTCGCTGATGAACATGGCGATGGCCTCGTCGGTCTTGGGCCGCCAGGCCGCGGCCGCGTGCGGCGGCGCGTCGTCGGCCTTCAGTTCCACCTTGCAGCCGCCGGCGCAGCGGAAATCGCCGGACTGCAGCACCAGGTAGGCGCTGCGCTTCCATTCCGGATGGTCGCGGAACACCAGTTGCACCGGCTTGGGCCCGCTGCCGTCCACATCGACCTTGTCGCGGCTGTACAGCATCGCCGAACGCTGCACGCCCTTGCCGGCCGGCACCTGCGAGTACTGCCAGGCCGCCTGCATGCGCCGCAGCTCGCGCGCCGCTTCGCCCTTGGCCTTGACCTCGGCGTAGCCCGGCTGGATGCGTTCGGCCGCGTCCGAGCCGGGGTACTGCTGCAGCAGCGCCGCGCCGTGGATCCGGGCCAGGTCCCAGTTGCCCGACTTCACCGCGGCGTCGTACTGCTTGGCCAGGTCGTCGGCCGCCTGCGCCTTGGCCTGCGCTTCGGCCGCGGCCTGCGCCTTGCGCTCGGCCTCGTGATCGCCGCAAGCGGCCAGGGCGACGGCGCACAGCGCGCCGAGCAGGATGCGTTTCATCGTGGGGTTCCTCGTTGGATCAGGGTGTCGATGGCCTGCGCGACCTCGGCGGGCTTCTCGACGATGGACATGTGGCCGCTGCCGTCCAGCAGCACCTGGATCGCCTGCGGCAGGCGTTGCGCGTACAGCGCCAGCGCGCTGGCGTCGATCACCGCGTCCTGCACGCAGTTCAGCAGCAGCGTCGGCTGGCGGATGTGCGCGGCTTCCTCGAACGGCAGGAACGCCTCCTCGCCGCGGCCGATGCGCGCCAGCACCTGCTGCTCGAAATCGGCCTCGCGGCGACGCCAGGCCACCACCGCCGGCACCGCCCAGCGCGGAATGCGCGGCTTGGCGCGCTCGAGCAGGAACACGGTGTCGATGTAGCGCTGCAGCGATGCGGCATCGTGCACCGCGAACGGATTGTGCCCGTCCAGCACCGCCTGGCCGAAGACGTTGTCGGCGAAGCGTACGCCGGCGGCGTTGAACAGGCCGACCCGGTCGAACACCGCCGGATGGCGCGCCGCGGCCAGCGCCGCGATGCCGCCGCCCATCGAATGCCCGAGCAGCACGCATTCGCTGCCCGCACGGCGCGCGCACTGCATGGCGAACGCGGCCACGCGCTCGGCCTGCGCCACAAAGCCGTAGTCCTGCCCGGCGATGCGCTGGCTCTCGGCCCAGCCGGGCAGATCCGGGATCACCAGGTGATAGCGCGTGCCCAGCGCGCGCGCCAGCGGCAGCCAGTTCTCCTTGCTGCCGGTGAAGCCATGCACCAGCAGCAGGGTCGGCGCGGCGGGATCGGCCGCGGCGCGCACCAGATAGGTCCAGGTGTGCCCGGCGACCTGCGACTGGCGCCGCCGCAGCCCGCTGCCGTGACGCTGACGCAGGCTCTCCAGGCGCACCAGCAGGAACGGATCGCGCGCCACCAGCAGCGCCCCGATCGGCATCGCCACGAGCGCCACGCACAGCAGCGACACCAGCAACGCCAGGGCGCCAGCCAGCAGCAGCAGCATCATCAAGACCAGGGTCGCCATCACCATGGGGACACCGCAGCGCGCAGGCCGGTCATGCGCTCACGCCACCACGTCGGCTTCGCCGAGATGGAGGGCCAGCCACACGGTCGGCTGCCCGGGATCGGTGAAGGTCACCCAATGCGGCGTATCGGCCGGGATGAACAGATGGTCGCCCGGCGCCAGCGCGACCTCGCGATCGCACAGCGCCACCCGCGCGCGACCGCGCAGCACGAGTACCCATTCGTCGTGCGCCTGCAGGTACGGCGACTCCTGCGGCGTGGTCTGCCCGTGCGAGACGATGCGCTCGACGCGGCAACCGGAGCGCCGCAGCAGTTCGGTGAAGATTTCGCCACCGCGGGCATCGGGCAATGCGTCCAGCAAGGAACCAGACAGCACGGGCGCGTCGGTCATCTCAGCAACCCCTCGGGAGGCGCACGCAGGCCCGCGCGCATCGGCGCCGGCAACGACCTGCCATGGCACTGGCGCTTGCAGCGGAGACCGGGGCAGCGGTGGCGAACGATGTCATGCGCGCATGGACCGAGGACCATCGGGACTGCCGAGGATATCGCGAATGCGTGGCAGCAGGTCGTGCTGATCGACGGCGTTGCGTGTGGAATCCGTTAAGGCGGCACTGCACAGGCACGCGCCTCATGCCGGCGGCGCATGCGACGCCGCAGATGACGACGTCCTGCAACGCAGGCGCGGCCATGCCGCCACCATCGCACTCTCCACGCGCGACGCGATCGTCGCAACACGCCGGCCGCACACACGCACACGGCGCCGGGAGTGCTCCCGGCGCCGTGTGCGCGGTCTTTCGCGGGCGACTTGCGTCAGTGCGCGGTGCTGCCGGCCTTGGCCTTGTCCAGCATCTCCTGCACCGACACCGTGGTGATCGGGTGGTAGCCGGGCTTGGCCTTGGCGAACACCTCTTCGGCGAAGGCGAGCCCGTCCGGCGTCTTCACCAGTTCGGCGTAGATCGGCAGGATCAGCTTGCGGCGGCCGACGCGGGCGATGAACTCGCCGGCGGCCGGGCGCGCGTCCACGTAGCCGCTGCGGATCGCCAGCGGATACCAGCGCATGGCGATCTCGCCGTTGGCGGTGCCGGTGAAGTGGTAGGCATCGTCGAGCTGCTTGAGCTGCGCCGGGGTCAGCTTCTCGCCCAGGCCGCTGAGGAAGCGCGTCCACTCCTGGGTGCTCCAGGCATCGGTCACCTGCTTGCCCGGCAACGTGCCGCTGCCGGTCCAGGCGATGCGCGCGGTGTCGACCATGGCGAAGTTGCGCGAACGCGCCTTCTGCGCGAACGCCGGAATGCCCGGCTCGTCCAGCCACGCATGCAGTTCCTGCGCGGTCACCGCATTCGGCTTCTTGGGCAGCAGGTGGGTCTTCAGGTACTCGACGAACTGGTCGGTGTTGGCGCTCTGGAACGCGTGGTCGTCGAACCAGCCGCGCAGGAACGGATCGAAGGTGTCGCGGCCGAAGCGCTGCTCCAGGAACTGCAGGAACCATGCGCCCTTGACGTAGGCGACCTGGCTCAGCGCCTCGTCCGGATCGCGCTCGGTCAGCGCCGGCAGCGCCAGCGCCTGGTCGGCCGGGCTCATGCCCTTCAGTTCGGCGAGCAGGTCGGCCTGGTCGATCTCGCGCTCCATCTCCGCCGCTTCGGGGCCGTACAGCGCCTCGGTGATGCGCGCCTGCACGTAGGTGGTGAAGCCTTCGTTGAGCCAGATGTCCTTCCAGCTGGCGTTGGTCACCAGGTTGCCGGACCAGCTATGCGCCAGCTCGTGCGCGATCAGCGACACCAGCGACTTGTCGCCGACGATCACCGTCGGCGTGGCGAAGGTCAGGCGCGGATTCTCCATGCCGCCGAACGGGAACGACGGCGGCAGCACCAGCATGTCGTAGCGGCCCCAGCGATACGGGCCGTACAGCGTCTCGGCGGCCACGATCATCTTCTCGGTGTCCTCGAACTCCTTGGCCGCCTTGTCGACCATCGCCGGCTCGGCCCACACGCCCGAGCGCGCCGAGATCGGCTTGAACACCAGGTCGCCGGCGGCGATCGCCAGCAGGTAGGACGGGATCGGCTGCGGCATCTTGAAACGGTAGTCGCCGTTGCGCACCGCCTTGGGATCGTTGTCGGCGCTCATCAGCACCATCACGTCCGGACGCGAGACCACGTGCGCGCTGTAGGTGAAGCGCACGCTCGGCGTGTCCTGCAGCGGCACCCACGAACGCGCGTGGATCGCCTGCGACTGGCTGAACATGAAGGGCAGCTTCTTGCCCTCGGTCATCGACGGCTCCAGCCACTGCAGGCCCGAGGCGGTCGGCGCGGTGTGGTAGGTGATGCTGATCGTCTGCGGCTGCGTCGGCGCCTCGATGGTCAGCTTGCTGCCGTAGATCTTGTCGGCCGGCGCCAGCGCGTACTGCAGCGGCGCCTGCTGGCCCTTGCCGTCGTCGGCCTGCACCTTCTCGATGGTCAGGTCGCGCGTATCCAGCACCAGTTGCTTGGCGCTCTTGTCCTTCCAGTCCAGCGTGTAGGTGGCGGTGCCGCCGATCTGCTTGCTGTCGAAATCCAGCTTCAGATCCAGCGCCAGATCCTTGATCACGACCTTGGACGGCTCGGCGTAGGAGGTCTCGTCGTGGCTGCGGTCGGCCGGCTTGGCCGCGGCGGGTGCCGGCTTGGCGGCAGTGGCGGCCGCATCGGGCGCGGACGCTTCACGGGAACACCCGGACGCGATCACCGCGGCCAGGGACAACAACAGGAACGGGGAACGCATGGCAGTAACCGGTTCGAGGAAAACTCGCAGTCTACCGGAAGGCCGGGATTGGGGATTCGGGAGTGGGGATTCGCAACCGCAGTGCGATGCGCGCTGACGAATCCCGAATTACCGCTCTCCAATCCCGGATCCACTCAGATCTTGTCGCCCGAATGGATTGCCACCATACCGCCGGCCAGGTTCTTGTGGTGGCTGCGGGCGAAGCCGGCTGCTTCCATCATCGCCTTCAGTGCGTCCTGCGGCAGATGCTTGCACCGGCACCGCCGGACCGCGCGTCGGGACTGAAGTCCCTCCCACAAAGACGGCACAGGGCCCGCGATCGGTCAGCACCGATCCCCTGCTCTTACCATTCCCGATTCCCGATTCCCGGCGTTCTGTGGCAGATGCTGCGCCGGCACCGCCGGACCGCGCGTCGGGATTGAAGTCCCTCCCACAAGAACAACCCAGCGCCGCGATCGGGCTGCAACCGATCGTCCGCTCTTGCGATTCCCGAATCCCGATTCCCGAATCCCGGCTTTCTGTGGCAGCTGCTTGCACCGGCACCGCCGGACCGCGCGTCGGGACTGAAGTCCCTCCCACAAGAACAACCCAGCGCCGCGATCGGGCTGCAACCGATCGTCCGCTCTTGCGATTCCCGAATCCCGATTCCCGGCTCCACTCACACCGCGTTCAACGCGTCCTGCGGCGGATGCTTGCGCCGGCATCTTCGGACCGTGCGTCGGGACTGAAGTCCCTACCACAAGACCAACACAGCGCCGCGATCAGTCAGCACCCGATCGCCCGCCTTTGCGAATCCCCAATCCCGAATCCCCAATCCCGGCTCTAAATCCTATAGCCCGAGTGGATCGCCACGATGCCGCCGGTCAGGTTCTTGTAGTGGCTGCGGGCGAAGCCGGCCTCTTCCATCATCGCCTTCAGCGCGTCCTGCGGCGGATGCTTGCGGATGCTTTCGGCCAGGTACTGGTAGCTGTCGGCATCCTTGGCGAACAGTTGGCCCAGGCGCGGCAGCACCTTGAACGAATGGAAGTCGTACAGCGGCTTGAACCAATCGGCGGTGACTTCGGAGAACTCCAGCACCCGCGCCTGGCCGCCGACCTTGAGCACGCGGTACATCTCGCGCAGTGCGGCGTCCTTGTCGGTGACGTTGCGCAGGCCGAAGGCGATGGTCACCAGGTCGAAGCTCTGGTCCGGGAACGGCAGCGCCTCGGCGTTGCACTGCACGTAGTCCAGGCCCGCGACCAGGCCGCGGTTGGTGAGGCGGTCGCGGCCCACCGAGAGCATGCCGGCGTTGATGTCGCCCAGCACGATCTCGCCGTCGGCACCGACCCGGTCCTTCAGCAGCGCGGCGATGTCGCCGGTGCCGCCGGCCAGGTCGAGCACGCGGTCGCCCGGCTTGACCTGCGCGGTGGCGACGAAATAGCGCTTCCAGACCCGATGGATGCCCATGCTCATCAGGTCGTTCATCAGGTCGTAGTTGCCGGCGACCGAGGTGAAGACCTCGCCGACCAGCTTCTGCTTGTCCTTGGCGGCGACGTCGCGGAAGCCGAAATGGGTGGTACCGGATTTGTAGGGGGATTCGCTCATGCCGGGATTATCGCACTGCCGGCCGCTGCGTGCCGGTGAAGCGCCACACGGGATGACAGCCGCCGGCCGCCTGCGCCAGACTGCCGGCCGACTCCCTTTCCCCCGGCCATCCCATGCTGACCACGCCCGACTACCGCGCCCTGCTCGACACCGCCATCGCCGAAGCCCGCCAGGGCCTGGCCGAGGGCGGCATCCCGATCGGCGCGGCCCTGTACCACCGCGACGGCCGCCTGCTCGGCTGCGGCCACAACCGCCGCGTGCAGGAAGGCGACCCGTCCGTGCACGGCGAAACCGACGCCTTCCGCAAGGCCGGCCGCCAGCGCCGCTACAAGGACACCATCATGGTCACCACCCTGGCGCCCTGCTGGTACTGCAGCGGCCTGGTGCGACAGTTCAACATCGGCACGGTGGTGGTCGGCGAATCGGTGACCTTCCAGGGCGGCATCGACTGGCTGCGCGAGAGCGGCGTGGAGGTCATCGACCTGCACAGCCAGGAATGCATCGACCTGCTCGGCGGCTTCATCGCCGCGCACCCGGACGTGTGGAACGAGGACATCGGCGAGGACTGAGCGGCCCGCCGACGCGCCCACGGGCCGACACCAAGCCATGCCGAGCGACGCCGACCTGGCGCGCCGGCTTGCCCCGCCCGAGCCTCGCCGCCGCCGCGCCGGCACCCCCTTGCGCGGCCAAGCCCGAGAATCCCCGCGCCAGCAGCGGCGGTAAGGGCTCTGCTTGCCGAGTGTTATATTGTTTCAAAAAATCGACACCGATCGCACCGCATGCCGTCTGTTGCCCTCGCTTCGCCCGCCTCCCTCGCCGTCCCCGCGACGCCCGCCGCGCGACTGGCCTCGATCGACCTGCTGCGCGGCACGGTGATGCTGCTGATGCTGCTCGACCACGTGCGCGAGACCTTTTACCTGCACCACCCGGTCGGCGACCCGATGGAGGTGGAGGGCACGGCGCCGGCACTGTTCGTCGCGCGCACCCTCGCCCACCTGTGCGCGCCGGTGTTCGTGTTCCTCACCGGCCTGTCGGCCTGGCTGTACGCGTCCCGGCAGGCCGACGGACGCGCGGCGGCCGCCCGCTTCCTGCTCAAGCGCGGCCTGTTCCTGATCGTGCTGGAGCTGACCCTGGTCAACCTGGCCTGGAGCGGCGCCTTCCCGCCGCAGGCGCTGTACCTGCAGGTGATCTGGGCGATCGGCCTGAGCATGCTCGCCCTGGCCGCACTGCTGTGGCTGCCGCGGCCGGCGCTGGCCCTGCTCGGCGCGGCCCTGGTCGCCGGCCACCACCTGCTGGACGACGTGCAGGTGCAGGGCGACGGCCCGCTCGCGGCCGCCTGGGCGGTGCTGCACGACCGGCGCTGGCTGGAGTTGGGCGAGCTGCGTCTGCGCACCTCCTACCCGGTGCTGCCGTGGATCGGGGTGATCGCGCTCGGCTACGCCGCCGGCCCCTGGTACGGCGCCGCCACCGAGCCGGCGCAACGCCAGCAGCGCCTGCTGGCCTGGGGGCTGGGCGCGCTGGCCGGCTTCCACCTGCTGCGCTGGCACAACGGCTACGGCGATGCGCCCTGGCAGGCGCAGGACGACCTGGCGCATACCGCGATGAGCTTCTTCAACGTCACCAAATACCCGCCGTCGCTGCAATTCCTGCTGCTGACCCTGGGCGTGGGCCTGCTGTTGCTGCGCCTGTACGAGCACCCCGGCGTGGCCCGTACCCTGGCGCCGCTGGCGACGATCGGCGCGGCGCCGATGTTCTTCTACCTGCTGCACCTGTACGTGCTGAAGCTCGCCTACCTGGCCGCGCTGGCGCTGTGGGGCGCCAACCAGGGCGACCTGTTCGGCGTGGACAGCGTGGCCGCGCTGTGGGCGATCGCCGCCTTGCTGGGTCTGGCCCTGTACTGGCCCACCGCCGCGTTCGCGCGGCTGAAGGCGCGGCGCCGCGACCTGGGCTGGCTGCGCTACTTCTAGGTTCATCCGCGTGCAATGCAGGCGTGATCGACTGCCGGTTCCCTCGTTCGCGCCTGGAGACCTGCGATGTCCACCCGCCTGCCGCAGTTGCTGCTGATCGGCCTGACTCTCGCCGCCTGCGCCGGATGCGCGACTGCGGCGAGCAAGCGCGACGCCTGGGTGGTGCAGCAGATCCACGACTACAACCATCCCTACGCCGCGCAGCGCGCCGAGCTGGATACCAAGATGGCGACCATGGCCACCGGCGCCTACGCCTTCTACCGCGGCACCGACCATATTTTCTACCAGGACATGAAAACCCTGCCGGGTTCGCTGTGGACCTCGCCGCAGACCGGCTACACCTGGCTCGGCGGCGACACCCACCTCGGCAACTTCGATGCGGCGCGCGACAGCAGCGGCAAGGCGGTGTTCAAGGTCGCCGACTTCGACGAAGGCCACCTCGGCCAGTACGTGTGGGACCTGCGCCGGCTGGCCGCGAGCATGGTGCTGGCCGGGCGCGACAACGGCCTGTCCGACAGCGACATCGGCGACGCCATCGACACCATGGTCGGCGCCTACCTGGACAAGATCGCCGATTTCCGCGGCAGCGACGCCGAAGAAAGCTTCCAGCTGAGCAAGCGCAACACCAGCGGCGCGGTGGCCAAGATCATCGACAGCGCCGACGGCAAGAGCCGCAGCAGCCTGCTGTCCAAGTACACGGTGGTCAACGGCGGCAAGCGCCAGTTCCAGAACCTGGACAACCTGGTCGCGGTGGACGCCGGCACCGCCTCGGCGGTGGCCGCGGCGATGAACGGCTACATCGGCTCGATCGCCGCGTCCAAGCGCTATGCGGCCAGCTACTACAGCATCAAGGACGTGCGCCAGAAGCTGGGCTCGGGCACCGGCAGCCTCGGCCGCCTGCGCCTGTACGTGCTGATCGAAGGCCCGAGCGCGTCGACCAGCGACGACGTGATCCTGGAGTGGAAGCAGGAAGCGGCCAGCGTGGTCGCCGTGGCCGCGCCGTCGCAGATGCCGGCCTCCACCTACGACAACAACGAGGGCGCGCGGGTGGCGCGTACCGCCAAGGCGCAGACCATCGACGCCGACGTGCTGGTCGGCTACGCCAGCGTCGACGGCACCCCGTTCTACGTGCACGAGAAATCCCCGTTCCAGCAGGACCTGGACCCGACCGCACTGGACAGCGCCGGCAAGCTCGCCACCGCCGCCACCTACCTGGGTCAGGCCCTGGCCTCGGCGCATGCGCTGGCCGACCAGGACTACGACCCGAACGTGGTGCCCTACAGCATCGACAAGCAGATCGACCAAGCGGCCAGCAGCAAGAGCGGCCTGAAATCGGAACTGCGCCAGTTCGCGTTCGACTACGCCGCGCAGGTGCAACTGGACTGGCAGTCGTTCGTGGCCGCGTACAAGGCGGGCACGCCGCTGTATTGAACGCGGCGGGGGTGGCCGGGATCGCCCACGCCGTCTTGGCGCTGCGGGAAACATACCCCGGCCTGCGGCACGCTCTCCTGTCGGAGCGATTCTCGTCCCCTTTTGTGGGATCCCAGTCGCGACGAGGCCTTACCGGCAAGTCCCGTCACGACGGAAGTCGCTCCTTGTATCTGGACATGGAGCCCTGATGGCGTCATGTCTACGGTTCTTCTTTTCGTCCGACACGCAAATCTCAAGCGAAAGCAAAGGCTTTCGCCCTGACGGGCGAGTTACTTTTCTTTGCTCGCGCAAAGAAAAGGTAACCAAAAGAAGCGCTTTACCACAGCCGAAGGCTGGTCAAGCGCGCCGTGCCTCGCGCCCTCCGCGCTAACGCGCTCCGGGTCCGCGTCCATCACGGGGATCCGCGGAAGGGGCATCCTGCCCCTGCCGCGGACGGCGCACGTCCATGTGCGCCGCCCTTCGGGTTTTTCCCCGCGATGGCCGCCGCTTCGGAAGGGAACCCAGTAAGTCAAAAGCAAGGGCAAGGGCAAGGGCAAGAGCCAAAGCCAAGCGACCGCGACTCCCACACGGACTCGTGGTGATCGCTGTCCGGGCGCGATGTGGGAGGGACCTTCGTCCCCTTTTGTGGGATCAGGCACGACGGCTTCCGAGGCCAGATCGTCCGCCTACGCAGTTCGTCGTGGTTGCATGACAGTTGACTCCCACAAAGGGGAACGCATCGCGGGCGTGCGTCGACCAGGAATTACAGGATATACCGGCTCAGATCCGGGTCCTGCACCAGCTCGCCCAGGTGCGCATCGACATAGGCCGCGTCCACGGTGACGCTCTGCCCATCGCGGTCCGGGGCTTCGTAGCTCAGCGTGTCGAGCAGGCGCTCGAGCACGGTGTGCAGGCGCCGCGCGCCGATGTTCTCCTGGCGCTCGTTGACCAGGAACGCGATCTCCGCCAGGCGCGCGATGGCGTCGTCGGTGAAACGCAGGCTCACGCCCTCGGTCAGCAACAGCGCTTCGTATTGCTTGGTCAGCGCCGCTTTCGGCTCGGTGAGGATGCGGATGAAGTCGTCCTTCGACAGCGCCGACAGTTCTACCCGGATCGGGAAACGGCCCTGCAGCTCCGGGATCAGGTCGCTGGGCTTGGCGAGATGGAACGCGCCGGAGGCGATGAACAGGATATGGTCGGTCTTGACCGTGCCGTACTTGGTGCTGACGTTGGAGCCTTCCACCAGCGGCAGCAGATCGCGCTGCACCCCTTCGCGCGAGACGTCGCCGCCGGTGGCGCCGGCCTCGCTGCGCTTGGCCACCTTGTCGATCTCGTCGATGAACACGATGCCGTGCTGTTCGCAGGCCTCGATCGCCGCGGCGCGCACATCGTCCTCGTTGACCAGCTTGCCGGCCTCTTCCTCGATCAGCAGCGGCCGCGCGGCCTTGATGGTCAGCTTGCGCGACTGCGACTTGCCGCCACCGAGGTTGGAGAACATCTGCCGCAACTGCTGGCCCATTTCCTCCATGCCCGGCGGGGTCATGATGTCCATGCTGACGTTGACCGCGACATCCAGTTCGATCTCGCGCTCGTCCAGTTCGCCGGCACGCAGCATGCGCCGGAACTTGCTGCGGGTGTCGCTGTCCTGCGCCGAGGGCTCGTTGCGTGCGGCTTCCGGATCGAAGCCGATGCCGGCGCTGCGCCGCGGCAGCAACGCATCGAGGATGCGGTCTTCGGCGCGCTCCTCGGCCTGCGTGCGCACGCGGGTCTTGGCCTGCTCGCGGTACAGCTTGACCGCGGTATCGGCCAGGTCGCGCACGATCTGCTCCACGTCCTTGCCGACGTAGCCGACCTCGGTGAAGCGGGTCGCCTCGACCTTGACGAACGGCGCATTGGCCAGCGTCGCCAGGCGCCGCGCGATCTCGGTCTTGCCGACGCCGGTGGGGCCGATCATCAGGATGTTCTTCGGCATCACTTCGTTGCGCAGCGCATCGGGCAACTGCATGCGCCGCCAGCGGTTGCGCAGCGCGATCGCCACCGCGCGCTTGGCCTCGTGCTGGCCGACGATGTGGCGGTCCAGCTCCTGCACGATCTCGCGCGGGGTCATGGTGGAGGTATCGGGATTTGGCATTGGGGATTGGGGATTCGTAGAAGCGGAGTAGGAACGATCGATGCAATGTCAGGCACAGGGAAAGGAGCGCTGTTGCGAATCCCCAATCCCGACTCCCGAATCACAGCTCTTCGACCACCACATTGCGATTGGTGTAGATGCAGATGTCGCCGGCGATGTTCAGCGCTTCGACGGCGATGGTGCGCGCGTCCAGCGTGGTGTGGCCGAGCAGCGCGCGCGCCGCCGACAAGGCGTAGGAACCACCGGAGCCGATGGCGATGATGCCGTCCTCCGGTTCGATCACATCGCCGGTGCCGCTGATGATCAGCGAGGTTTCCTTGTCGGCGACCGCCAGCAGCGCCTCGAGCTTGCCGAGGCGGCGCTCGGTGCGCCAATCCTTGGCCAGCTCCACTGCGGCGCGGGTCAGCTGGCCGTGCTTCTCCAGCTTGGCCTCGAACAGCTCGAACAGGGTGAACGCATCGGCAGCGGCGCCGGCGAAGCCGGCCAGCACCTGGCCCTCGCGGCCGAGCCGGCGCACCTTGCGCGCATTGCCCTTCATCACGGTGTGGCCCAGGGTCACCTGGCCGTCGCCGGCCACGGCGACGCGGCCATCGCGGCGCACCGACAGGATCGTGGTGGCGTGGAAAACATTGGGGTTCTGACTGGGATCCATGCTGCCTCCGGAGCGATGACTCAGGTGTGGGGGCTGGCGGCGCGCGGTTCAAGCGTCGCCGAGCCGGGCATGCGCCGGCCGTGCCGGATCGGCAGCGATACCCCACGCGACGTACCAGTCCTCGCCCTGGGTTTCGATCGGATGCAGGGTGCGCCCGGCGCCGTTGCCGCGGGCCAGGCCGTGTGCCGCGCAATCGCGGTCGCAGCCCCGGCACAGCCGTTCGGGGCGGCGCGGCGCCAGCGGAAAGGGGTTGGCCATCGGTGAGCCCTCGCAACGTGGGAGGACAGTGTCCTCCCGCCTTTGCCGACTCGCCTTGATCCAGAACAAGCGCGGGTGCGATGGCAACCGTGCGGTCGCGATGCGGCGCTCAGGACTTGCGCTTGGCCCGCGGGTGCGATGCGTCGTAGACCTTGGCCAGGTGCTGGAAGTCCAGATGCGTGTAGATCTGCGTGGTGGCGATGTCGGCATGGCCGAGCAGTTCCTGCACGCCGCGCAGGTCGCCGGAGGATTCCAGGATGTGGCTGGCGAAACTGTGCCGCAGCATGTGCGGATGCACGTGCTTGAACAGGCCCTGACGTCCGGCCAGTTGCTTGATGCGGATCTGCACCGCACGCGCACCGATCGGCGCCCCGCCACGGCCCGGGAACACAGGCGCGGCGGCCTCGCCCCGGCTTTCCTCGCGCCACGCCAGCAACGCGGCGCGCGCGTGCGAGCCGACCGGCACCAGCCGCTGCTTGTTGCCCTTGCCAAGCACGCTGACCATGCCGGCGACGAAATCCAGATCGCGCCAGCGCAGCGCGCACAGTTCGCTCAGGCGCAGGCCGGAGGAATAGAACAGCTCCAGCAGCGCGCGGTCGCGCAGGCCCAGCGGCGCATCGGTCGGCACTTCGACCAGGCGCACCGCCTCGTCGGCGTCGAGCACCTGCGGCAGTTTGCGCGGCGCCTTCGGCGCGCGCAGTGCCGCGGCCGGGCTGGTGGCGATGTGGCCGTGCTTGAGCAGCCACGCATAGAAGCTGCGGCACGCCGACAACCGCCGCTGCAGGCTCTTGGGCGACAGCCCGCGGCGGTGCTCGGCGGCGATGAAGTTGCGCAATTGCGCGGCATCCAGCGCGGCCGGTTCGCCAAGCAGGTTGGCGGCCGCCCACGCCTCCAGCGCCGCCAGGTCGCGGCGGTACGCGTCCAGGGTATGCGCGGACATGCGCCGCTCGACCTGCAGGTAGGCGAGGAACCGGGACTCGGGACCCGGGACCCGGGACCCGGGAGACGCGGCCTCGCTCGCGATGCCAGCAGTGCCCTGCCCGGCCTGATGATCGGCAGCGCCGGTTCCGGCGCTGTCCCGGGTCCCGGGTCCCGGATCCCGAGTCCCGGCCCCACTCATCGCTGCAACGCCACCGCCAGCGCCTCGCCCATCATGCGCAGGAACAAGGTGCCCATGCCGGGATAGAACCGGTTCGGGTCGCGGCTGCCGACCGCGATCAGGCCCAGGCCGGGCAGCGGCAGCAGCGCGGTGGATTGCACTTCGTCCACGCGCTCGCCGTACAGCAGCGCCTGCTTTTCCGGTTGCAGGCGGCCGCAGATCGGCTCGCCGTCCTTCAGGCAATCGCGGAACGGCGCCAGCCGCGGATCGTCGGCCGCCAGCACCTGCAGCCACGGCGCCTGCTCCAGGCCGGGCAAAGGCTGCAGCAGCACGATGCTGACCAGGTCGCCCTGGAAATCCTCCTGCAGCGACGCGGCCATCGCGCGCACGCTGTCGGCGGCGCTGCGCTGGCGCATCAGCGCCAGGGTCAACTGATGGGTGCGCACCGCCAGCCGCTCGTTGACCTGCGCGTTGGCGGCCAGGTCGGCCAGCCGCCGCGACAGTTCGCGGTTCTTGTCGCGCAGCACTTCCAACTGGTAGCTGGCCAGCGACGCGGTGGGACCGTCGTCGCGCGGTACCACCAGGGTCAGCGCCAGATCGGGAAACTGTTTGAGGAAGCCGGGATGGCGCCGCAGCCACGCCGCCACCTCGTGCGCACCGATCTTGTCCTGGCTGTCGCTCATCGGATCCATTCTCCATCGAAGACGAACGTCGCCGGCCCGGACATCACCACCGGTGCGGTGTCTTCCGGCCATTGCACGCGCAGTTCGCCGCCCGGCAGGCTGACGCGGACGTCGCGCTCCACCCGGCCGCGCTGCATCATCACCGCGGCCGCCGCGCAGGCGCCGCTGCCGCAGGCCAGGGTCTCGCCGACGCCGCGCTCGTACACGCGCAGGCGCAGGTGGCCGCGATCGATCACCTGCACGAAGCCGACGTTGACCGAATCCGGGAACGAGGCGTGCTGCTGCAGCAACGGCCCCAGGCGTTCCACCGGCGCCGCATCGACCAGGCCCACTTCCAGCACCGCGTGCGGGTTGCCCATCGACACCGCGCCGAAGCGCACGCTGCCGCCCTGCAGCGGCAGCACGTATTCGTCGCGCGCACGCGGGAAGCCGACCAGCGGCACGTCCTCCGGCGCGAAGCGCGGCACGCCCATCGCCACGGCGAATTCTCCGGCGGCGCTGCGGGTGATGTGGTGACTGCCGGCGGGGCTTTCGATGACGAAATCGTCCGCGGCCGGCGCACTGCCGTCGCGCACCAGCCAGGCCGCGACGCAGCGCGCGCCGTTGCCGCATTGCCCGGCGGCGCTGCCGTCGGTGTTCCAGATGCGGTAGCTGGCGACCGCCGCGGCGTCGCGCGGCGGTTCGATGGTCAGGATCTGATCGCAGCCGACGCCGAAGTGGCGGTCGGCCAGGCGCACCGCCAGTGCGGCGTCCGGCGGCGGGGTGCCGTCGCGCAGGTCGAGCACCACGAAATCGTTGCCCGCGCCCTGCATCTTGCTGAAACGCAGGCGCGCGTCGTGGCGGGCCTCACTCATTCCCATTGGTGGGCATGGTGGTGTCGTTGGCCGGCGGGCGCTGCCCATCCACCGGCTGCGCCTGCCCGGCGGGATCGGTGGTCGCCGGCGGCGTCGCATCCGGCGCGGGCGTGGCGGGCGCGGCTTCCACCGGCACCGGCTTCTGCGGCATCACCAGCGGACCCTTGTTGCCGCAACCGGCCAGGGCCAGCAACGCAGCGGCGGAGAGAACGAGACGGATCGGAGAAGAGGACGATGTGCTCATGCGCCGAGTATAGCCACACCGGCATGAACCGGCTGTGCCGCGGTCGCGTGACGCGGCGCGCTCACGCGCGCGGCGGTTCCGGCCGCCACCACAGCCATAGCGCCACCGCGCTCATGCAGCCGATCGCCAGCACCTGCACCCACAGCCGGTGCACGAACAGCAGCAGCACCAGCGCGCACGCGGCCATGGTCAGCGTCGCCATCCACTTGCCGCGGCGGCTGACCGCGCCATGCCGTTCCCAGTCGCGGATGCTGCGGCCGAAACGCGGATCGCGCAGCAGACGCCGGCGCAGCCGCGGCGAACCGCGCGCGGCGGCGTAAGCGGCGATCAGCACGAACACCGTGGTCGGCAAGCCCGGCACGAAGATGCCGACGATGCCGGTCGCCAGGCTGGCATAGGCCAGCAGCCACCAGGCCCAGCGGAAACGGGAGTGCGTGCGCATGGCGGCATGATAAGCCTGCGCTGGCGCGGGCAGGTGGCGACCGTCTGTCGACGCAACCGAGGTAGCCGTGCGGCAGCGACTGTGCGAGCCGCTTCGGCCGCGATGGAAGAAGCCACCGGCGCGTCCGACTCTTTGCAGTCGGGACTGAAGTCCCTCCCACAATGCATTGCCAAGCCGTCAGCGCTGCTGCATGGCATGGCGCAAAGGCCATCGACCCTTCAGGTCCGACTCGGCCGCCATGCTCACTGTGGGAGCGGCTTCAGTCGCGACGCGCGAAGCCACTGGTGCGTCTGATCTCACAGCAGTCGGGACTGAAGTCCCTCCCACAAGGAGTGACCAGACCATCAGCACCGCTGACGGCCCTCGCATAGGACACCAGCGACCCGCCCACCGCAGGAGCGGCTTCAGCCGCGACGGGCGCAGCCATCAGCACATCCGACGTCATTGCAGTCGGGACCGAAGCCCTCCCACAAGGCATTGCCAAGCCGTCAGCGCTGCTGCATGGCATGGCGCAAAGGCCATCGACCCTTCAGGTCCGACTCGGCCGCCATGCTCACTGTGGGAGCGGCTTCAGCCGCGACGCGCGAAGCCACAGGCCATCCGCCATCCAACCAAACATCGGGGTGGGCCGGCCTCACGCCAGCCGCACCACCTGCGCATCGGCCAGCCCGCAGGCCGGCCGATGCGCATGGCCCTCACTTGGCCGGCTGCTCCACGCCCAGCTGGTCCAGCATGAAGGCATAGGACTCGGCCATTTCGCGGTAGCGACGGAAGCGGCCGGACTTGCCGCCGTGGCCGGCTTCCATGTTGACGCGGAACACGATCGGCTGGCTGCCGGTGTCGTTCTCGCGCAGCTTGGCCACCCACTTGGCCGGCTCCCAGTACTGCACCTGCGAATCCCACAGGCCGGTGCCGACGTACATCGCCGGGTAGGCCTGGCGGCTGACGTTGTCGTAGGGCGAGTAGCTGAGCATGTAGTCGTAGTACGCCTTCTGCTCCGGATTGCCCCACTCGTCGTACTCGTTGGTGGTCAGCGGGATGCTCGGGTCGAGCATGGTGGTGACCACGTCGACGAACGGCACCTGCGCCACCAGCACGCGGTAGTCCTTGGGCGCCATGTTGGCCACCGCGCCCATCAGCAGACCGCCGGCGCTGCCGCCAGCCGCAGCGACGCGATCCGGGGCGGCGTAACCCTGCTGCACCAGCCCGCGGGTGACGTCGATGAAGTCGGTGAAGGTGTTCTTCTTGTGCAGCAGCTTGCCCTGGTCGTACCAGTCGCGACCCATTTCCTGGCCGCCGCGGATGTGCGCGATGGCGTAGACCACGCCACGATCGAGCAGGCTCACCACCGGCAGGTTGAACGCCGGATCGGTGGACATGCCGTAGCTGCCGTAGGCGTACTGGTACAGCGCGGCGCTGCCGTCCTTCTTGAAGCCCTTCTTGTAGACCAGCGACACCGGCACCTTGACCCCGTCGCGCGCGGTCACCCAGACGCGTTCGGTCTGGTACTTGCTGGCGTCGTAGCCGATCACCGGCTGCTGCTTGAGCAGCTTGCGCTCGCCGGTGCGGGTGTTGAGTTCGTAGGTGGTGGCCGGGGTGGTCAGCGAGGTGTAGCTGTAGCGCAGCCACGGCGTGTCCGGTTCGGCATTGATCGACAGGCCCATCGAATACGCCGGCTCGTCGGCCTTGACGTATTCCTCCTTGCCGTCGGCGAAGTGCAGGCGGATCCGCTCCAGGCCGTCGGAGCGCTCGGCGATGGCGGTGAAGCCGTCGAACAGCTCGAAGCCGTCGATGAACACCTTCTCGTCGTAGGGCAGCCAGCTCTGCCACTGGTCGCGCGAGGTGGCGCCGTCGGGCGCGGTCATCAGCGCGTAGTTCTTGGCCTTCCAGTTGGTGCGGATCACCCAGCGGCCATCGAAGTGGTCGGCGTGGTACTCGACGTCGCGCTCGCGCGGCGCCAGCACGGTGAAGCGCTGCGGATCGGCGGCCGGCGCGTAGCGCTGCTCGGAGGACACGGTGCTTTCGACGCCGATGACGATGTACTTGTCGTCGCGGGTGCGGCCCACGCCCATGTAGAAGCTGTCGTCCTTCTCCTCGTACACCAGCGCGTCCTGCGCGGCGGGCGTGCCGAGCACGTGCTTCTTGACCCGCACGGTCAGCAGCGTCTCCGGGTCGTTCTCGACGTAGAACAGGGTCTTGTTGTCGTCGGCCCACACCACGTCCGGCGACACGCCGGGAATGCGGTCGGCATAGACCTCGCCGGTGTCCAGGTTCTTGAAGCGCACCACGTACTGGCGACGGCCGACGTCGTCCTCGGTCCAGGCGAGAATGCGGTTGTCCTGACTGACCGCCGCGTCGCCGACGCTGAAATAGCCCTTGCCGGCGGCCATGGCGTTGACATCGAGCAGGATCTCCTCCGGTGCCTCCATGCTGCCCTTGCGGCGCGCCTGGATCGGGTAGTCCTTGCCGCTCTCGTAGCGGGTGTAATACCAGTAGCCGCGCTCGCGGTACGGCACGCTGCTGTCGTCCTGCTTGATGCGCCCGACGATCTCCTCGTACAGCCGGTCTTCCAGCGGCTGCAGCGGCTTCAGCACCTGGTCGGCATAGGCGTTCTCGGCGTTGAGATAGGCCAGCATCTGCGGGTTCTTACGCGCGTCGTCGCGCAGCCAGTAGTAGGCGTCCTGGCGAACGGCGCCGAACGGCGCCTTGACCGCGTGCGGCTGCTTGGCCGGATGCGGCGGGGTCGCCGCGGCGGCGGAGGCGGAGGAAGCGAAGGAGGCGGTCATGAGCAGGACAAGGCTCGCTAGCAAGGGGCGGTGAGGCATCTAATGGGGCTCCGGCGGCAGTAACGCAACGGGACGCGCCGCCTTGGCCGGGCGGCGGCAGCGGGCGGGCGCCGCGCAGTGCCGGCCGAGTCTCCCTGCAACGCTGCGCCGTGGCAAGCGTGCCGAGGCAGTGCGGCCTGCGACGCAGGGCAATCGGCGGGCCGTGGTGCCGCGATGGCATCGCGGCGGGCAGCCGTGGCCAGCGAAGCCGAATGGCGCCGCATCGCACCGCACACGACCGATCACCAGGAAAGCAACGCCAGATGCACGGGGGTGCACGGCCCCGACCCATGCCCGATTCGCCCAGGCCCAGCGCCCATCTCGGGTCGCGCCGCCACAGCCACCGCGCAATCTGCCGGACCTCGCCGACTGGACGCGGCTAACACGCTCGGGAACACGCTCCTCTATCATCGGCCGCATGGCTTCCCTTCCTGGCGACACCCTCAGCGCCTCGCCCGCCGCCCCCGGCTACAGCCGGCGCAGCCGCGAGATCGAACCCTTCCATGTGATGGCGTTGCTGGCCCGCGCCAACGAACTGGAACACGCCGGCAACGACGTGATCCACCTGGAAATCGGCGAGCCGGACTTCACCACCGCCGCGCCGATCGTCGCCGCCGGCCAGGCCGCGCTGGCTGCCGGCCACACCCGCTACACCGCTGCGCGCGGCCTGCCGGCCCTGCGCCAGGCGCTGGCGGACTTCTACCGGCAGCGCCACGACGTCGACCTGGACCCGGCGCGCATCCTGATCACCCCCGGCGGCTCCGGCGCCCTGCTGCTGGCCAGCGCGCTGCTGGTCGATCCGGGTCGCCACTGGCTGATGGCCGATCCCGGCTACCCGTGCAATCGCCACTTTCTGCGCCTGGTCGAAGGTGCCGCGCAGCTGGTACCGGTCGGCCCTGACAGCCGCTACCAACTGACCCCGGAGCTGCTGCAGCGGCACTGGAACGCGGACAGCGTCGGCGCGCTGGTGGCGTCGCCGGCCAATCCCACCGGCACCGTGCTGTCGCGCGCCGAACTGGCCGCGCTGTCGCAGACGCTGCACGCCCGCGGCGGGCACCTGGTGGTGGACGAGATCTACCACGGCCTCAGCTACGGCATCGACGCGCCCAGCGTGCTGGAAGTCGACGACGACGCCTACGTGCTCAACAGTTTTTCCAAGTACTTCGGCATGACCGGCTGGCGCCTCGGCTGGCTGGTGGCGCCGCGCGCGGCGGTGCCGTCGCTGGAGAAGCTGGCGCAGAACCTGTACATCAGCGCGCCCAGCATCGCCCAGCACGCGGCGCTGGCCTGCTTCCTGCCGGAAACGCTGCAGATCCTGGAAGCGCGCCGCGCCGAATTCGCGCAGCGCCGCGACTACCTGCTGCCGGCGCTGCGCGCGCTCGGCTTCCGCATCGACGTCGAACCGGAAGGCGCGTTCTACCTGTATGCCGACGTGTCCGATTTCACCGACGATGCGCAGGCGTTCTGCGCGCACTTCCTGGAGACCGAGCACGTCGCGTTCACCCCGGGCGTGGATTTCGGTCGCCATCGCGCACGCCAGCACGTGCGCATCGCCTATACCCAGAGCCTGCCACGACTGCAGGAGGCGGTGGCGCGGATCGCGCGCGGGCTGGGGCGCTGGGCGCGCTGAGGCGACCAGCGGCGGGGGAGACGCGAGTGAAGCCAGCCTTGCTCATCTATCGCGAAGCCATCGAATCCGATCTGGCTGCCATCGGTGCGCTCGGCGAGGAAGTGAACGCTGTCCACCATGACGCGTTTCCCCACATCTTCGCCGGCCCGGGCGAGGCGGACCGCGACGTAGCGCACTGGAAGCGCAGCATCGGCCAGGACAATGCCACCACCCTCGTCGCCGAAGCGCAGGGCGTCCTCGTCGGTTTCGTCACGGTCGGCATGGTGTCGGAATCGCACTCACTGCTGCAGCCCATGCGCTTCGGCCGGGTGGGCAGCGTGGGCATCACCCAACGCCATCGCGGCCAGGGGATCGGCCCGGCGCTGATGCAGCGTGCGCACGAGTGGGTGGCGCTGCGCGGCGGTGTCGAAATGCGCCTGAATGTCTGGGCCTTCAACACCCACGCACTGCACGTTTACGAAGAACTGGGTTATGACGTCCGTTCGCTAACCCTGGTCAAGTCGTTGGCCGACGGGGCCTGAGCACCCGCTGCGGCGACGACCTGAGATCACCTTGAGAACGCGGACAATGCCGGCGCGATCGTGACGCGACGCATTGCGCGCAGGCTCAGCCGCTCATTGGATGGCGCGCCAGGCCAGGAGATGGTCCGCGCCCCAGCCGGGACGCGGACTACACCACTCACTTGGACAACCGCTCCCACAGGAAGCTGTACGCCAGCGCCTGCATGTGCGCCGCCTGCGCATTGTTGGCCGCGCCGCCATGACCGCCTTCGATGTTCTCGTAGTAGGTCACGTCCTTGCCGGCGTCGATCATCTTCGCCGCCATCTTCCGCGCATGACCCGGATGCACGCGGTCGTCGCGGGTGGAGGTCAGGAAGATCACCGGCGGATAGGTCTTCTTCGGATCGAACAGGTGATACGGCGAGAAGGTCTGGATGAACTTCCAGTCGTCGGTGTCCGGGTTGCCGTACTCGGCCATCCACGAGGCGCCGGCCAGCAGGTGGCTGTAGCGCTTCATGTCCAGCAGCGGCACCTGCACCACCACCGCGCCGAACAGCTGCGGGTACTGCATCAGCATGTTGCCGGCCATCAGCCCGCCGTTGCTGCCGCCCTGCACGCCCAGGTGCTTGGCCGAGGTGATCTTGCGCGCGACCAGGTCCTGCGCCACCGCCGCCATGTCCTCGTAGGCCTTGTGCCGGTTCTGCTTCAGCGCCGCCTGGTGCCAGCGCGGACCGTACTCGCCGCCGCCGCGGATGTTGGCCAGCGCGTACACGCCGCCTTGGTCAAGCCAGGCGCGGCCCAGGCTGCCGGAGTAGAACGGGGTCATCGAGATCTCGAAGCCACCGTAGGCGTACAGCAGGGTCGGCGCGCTGCCGTCGGCCTTGAGCTGCTTGGGCCGGACCAGGAAGTACGGCACCTTGGTGCCGTCCTTGGACACCGCGAAGTGCTGCTCGATCTCGTCCTTGGACGCGTCGAAGAAGCTCGGCATCGCCTTCAGTGTCTCGATGCTCTTCGGCCCGCGCTGCACGTCGGCCAGCATCAGCGTGGTCGGGGTCAGGAAGTCGGTGGAGGTCAGCCACACCTGGTCGTTCTCGTCGGCATCCACCGCATCGACGCTGGTGCTGCCGAAGGCCAGGTCGCCGACCGGGAACGCTGCACGCGCCCATTCGCCCTCGCCCGGGGTCAGCACCCACAGGCGGCTCTTGACGTCGTCGAGCACGTTCAGCACCAACCGCGACTTGGTCCAGGCGAAGGACGCCAGCGACGCGGTCTCGGTGGGCGTGAACAGCACCTGGAAGTCGCGCTTGCCGGCCATGAAGTCGTCGAACTTGGTCACCAGCAGCGCACCGGCCGGGTAGGTCGTGCCGCCCACCGTCCACGGATCGCGCAGTTCCAGGGTCAGCCACTGGCGGTGCACGCCCTTGTTGGCCGAGTTGGGCACGTCGATCTTGGTCAGGCGGCCGTCGGCGCCGCGCAGGTACATCTCGTCGTTGTAGAACGCCAGCGTGCGGCTGACGAAATCGCGCTCGTAGCCGGGCGTGTCGTCGTGCATCGCGGCGATGTACATGTCGTCCGGCTTGCCCTCGTAGACCAGGGTGGCGCTGGTCATCGGGGTGCCACGCTTCCACTGCTTGACGATGCGCGGGTAGCCGGAGCTGGTCAGCGAGCCGGGGCCGAAGTCGGTGTACAGGTAGACGGTGTCGGCATCGATCCAGCTCAGCCCGCCCTTGGCCTCGGGACGGAAGAAGCCGTCCTTGATCCACTGCTTGGTGCTCAGGTCGAACTCGCGGGTGACGTCGGCGTCGGCGCCGCCGCGCGACAGCGCGATCAGGCAGCGGCGGTACTCCGGGCGCAGGCAGTTGGCGCCATGCCACACCCAGTTCTCGCCCTCGGCCTTGTTCAGCGCGTCCAGGTCCAGCACCGTCTCCCACTTCGGCTCGGGCTTCCGGTACTCGTCCAGGGTGGTGCGGCGCCACAGGCCGCGCTCGTGGGCGCGGTCCTTCCACAGGTTGTAGTAGTACGGGCCGATCTTCTGCACGGCCGGGATCTTGGCGTCGGAATCCAGCACCTCGCGGATGCCGGCCTCGCGGGCCTTGAAGGCGGGGGTCTCGGCCAGCCGCGCCTCGGTCTTGGCGTTCTGCGCCTTGACCCAGTCCAGCGCCTTGGTGCCGGTGACGTCTTCGAGCCAGGCGTAGGGGTCTTGGGGCATCGCGGTTTCCTTGGCCGCGGCGGTGCCGGCGGCGAGCAGGCCGGCGATCAGGCAGGCGTGTGCGAGTGAGGACATGTTCGGATCCGTGGAAGGACAGCGCCGCACCGTAGCACGCAGCATCGCCGCCCTCCCCTGCCGAAGGTCAGGCCGGGCGCGCGGTCCGCAGCGCCGGTCGGCGCCGCCGCGCCTGCGCCCGCGGG
>NZ_AQOI01000560.1:0-1103 GCF_000364665.1 Xanthomonas sp. SHU 199 | reverse complement strand
GCTGGGGCCGGGCCGCGGCCCGCAGCACCGGCATCTGTGCCTGCGCGCGCTGGCGCTGCTGCCGCATGACTGAGCCACACTCGCCCGCACTGCACGCCGCCAGCCGCGCCTGGGCGCTGGGCGCGGCGCTGCTGGCCTTGCTGCCGCTGCTGCTGCAGTTGCCCGCGACACTGGCCTGGCTGATCGCGCTGTCCGCGCTGCTGATCGGCGCCAGTTCGGCGTGGCGGCCGCTGCCGGCGCTGCTGCGCCTGGCCCTGGTCGCAGTCATGCTCGCGGCGCTGTACTGGCAGGTCGGCCTGCGCTTCGGCCGCGACACCGGCTGCGCACTGCTGGCGGCGATGCTGGCGATCAAGCCCTCGGAACTGAAGAGCCTGCGCGATGCGCGCAGCCTGCTCGGCTTCGCCCTGTTCGCGCCGTTCGCCGCCTTCCTGCTCGACCAGGGGCCGGTGACGATGGCGCTGGGGCTGGCCGCGGTGATCGCAGCCCTGCTGTGCATGCAGCGCCTGGCCGACCAGGAAGGCCACAGCGCGCGGCGGCCGCTGCGCGGGCAACTGCGCGGCGTCGGCCGTCTGCTGGCGTTGGGCCTGCCGCTGGCGCTGGCCGCGTTCTGGCTATTCCCGCGCCTGGGCTCGCCGTTGTGGGGCGTGCCGGAACGTGCGCTGGGCCGTCCCGGCCTGTCGGACACGATGAGTCCGGGGCAGTGGCTGGACCTGCTGGCCGACGACACCCCCGCATTGCGTGTGCAGTTCTTCGGCCCGGTGCCGGCGCCGGCGCAGCGTTACTGGCGCGGCCCGGTGCTGTGGGATTTCGACGGCCGCACCTGGCGTGCGCAGCGCGACAACGCTTTCGCGCCGGCACCGCCGATCCAGCTCGCACCCGGCGGCTGGGACTACCAGCTCGAGGTGGAACCGACCGACCGCCGGCAACTGGTCGCCCTGGACCTGCCGCGGCAGGCACCGGCCGGCACCCGGCTGACGGCCGACGCCGTGCTGCAGACCGAGCGCCCGCTCAGCGCGCTGACCCGCTGGCGGCTGCGGTCGGCGCTGCCGCAACGGGTGGAGGCCGATCTCGCGCCGGCGCAACGGCAGCGCGCGCTGGCGTTG
>NZ_AQOI01000559.1:0-6768 GCF_000364665.1 Xanthomonas sp. SHU 199 | reverse complement strand
CGCCCGGACGCCGCCACGCCCGTCGAGTGAGCGCCGCGACACCGGCGCCGGTCCAGGCCTGCATCGGCCTGGGCGGCAACCTTGGCGACGCCGCGGCGACCCTGCGCGCGGCCCTGGCCGCGCTCGACACGCTGCCGCAGACCCGCCTGCTGCGTGCCTCGCAGCTGTACCGCAGCCCGGCCTGGGGCCGCGAAGACCAGCCGGACTTCATCAACGCCGCGGCGCTGGTGACCACCACCTTGTCGGCGCCGGACCTGCTGCAGGCGCTGCTGGACCTGGAACACCGCCACGGCCGCCAGCGCCTGCCCGGCGAGCGTTGGGGCCCGCGCACCCTGGACCTGGACCTGCTGCTGTATGCCGAGGCGGTGATCGATCTGCCGGGGTTGCAGGTGCCGCACCCGTTCCTGCACCAGCGTGCGTTCGTGCTGCTGCCGCTGGCCGAGATCGCCGCCGACGCGGTCATTCCGGGCCATGGAACGGTGCGTGACGTACGCGACCGCATCGAAACCGGCGGGATCGTGCCAATCGGTAGATAATGCTCGGCTCATTACCGCAGCACATGAGCTTATGAGCAGTCACGCCGACAGCAAGCCCTGGACCGTTCCCGCCCTGGCCGAGGCCAAGCGCCGCCAGCAGAAGCTGGTGATGCTGACCGCCTACGACGCCGGCTTCGCGCGAACCTTCGACGCCAACGGCGTGGACCTGATCCTGATCGGCGATTCGCTGGGGATGGTGGTGCAGGGCCACGACTCGACCCTGCCGGTGAGCGTGGACGACATCGTCTACCACACCGCCGCGGTGGCGCGGGTGCTGCAGCGCGCGCTGCTGGTGGCCGACCTGCCGTTCCAGTCCGATGCCACCCCCGAGCGCGCCTTGGACGCGTCGACCCGGCTGCTGCAGGCCGGTGCGGAGATGGTCAAGCTGGAGGGCGCCGGGCACAAGCTGGAGGTGATCCGCTTCCTCAGCGAACGCGACATCCCGGTGTGCTCGCACCTGGGCCTGACCCCGCAGTCGGTGCTGACCTTCGGCGGCTACAAGATCCAGGGCCGCGAAGAGGCCGCCGCGGCCAAATTGCTGGCCGACGCCAAGGCGGTCGCCGCGGCCGGCGCCGCGCTGCTGGTACTGGAATGCGTGCCGTCGCCGCTGGCCGCGCGCATCACCGCCGAGATCGACATCCCCACCATCGGCATCGGCGCCGGTCCGGACTGCGACGGCCAGGTGCTGGTGATGCACGACTTCCTCGGCCTGGACAGCGGCCACCGCCGCCCGCGCTTCGTCAAGGATTTCCTGGCCGAAGGCGGTTCCATCGCCGGTGCCGCCCGCGCCTACGCCGACGCGGTCCGCGCCGGCACCTTCCCCGACGCCGAACACGCCTACGCCAAATGATCGAGACCATCACCGACCTGGCGCGACTGCGCGCCACCGTCTCCGGCTGGAAGCGGCAGGGCCTGCGCGTGGCCTTCGTGCCGACCATGGGCAACCTGCACGCCGGGCATTTCTCGCTGGTGATGCTGGCGCGGCAATACGCCGATCGCGTGGTCTCCAGCGTCTTCGTCAACCCGACCCAGTTCGGCCCGAACGAGGACTTCACCCGCTACCCGCGCACCCCGGAAGCCGACACCAGCGGCCTGGAGGGCGCCGGCTGCGACGTGCTGTGGCTGCCGACGGTGGAAAGCATGTATCCGCTGGGCGTGGAGCTGGCGCTGCGCATGCACACTCCGGGCGTCAGCGAGGTGCTGGAAGGCGCCTGCCGGCCTGGCCATTTCGACGGCGTCTGCACCGTGGTCGCGCGCCTGTTCAACCAGGTGCAGCCGGACCTGGCCGCGTTCGGCAAGAAGGACTACCAGCAACTGGCGGTGATCCGGCAGATGGTGGCCGACCTGGCGTTCCCGATCGAGATCCTGGGCGGTGGCATCGTGCGCGAGTCTGACGGCTTGGCGATGAGCTCGCGCAACCAGTACCTGTCGGCGGAGGAGCGGCCGCGCGCGGCGCAGATCCACCGCACCCTGCGGGCGATGCGCGACGGTCACCTGGCTGGGCGCCCGCGCGCCGAGGTGGAGGCGGCGGCGACCGCGCAGCTGCAGGCGGCCGGTTTCGAGGTCGACTACAGCGTGCTGCGCACGCCCGACCTGAGCGAGCCGCAGGATGGCACCGGCCCGCGCGTGGCGCTGATCGCCGCGCGCCTGGGCCGCACCCGTCTGATCGACAACCTGGAATTCTGAGCGCGGCAGGCCGCGGCACCTTCATCGTAGCAGCGGCTTCAGCCGCGACCGGGCTTTCCCGCGATCGCCGGTCGCGGCTGAAGCCGCTCCTGCGACGGTTTGAGGCCGCCCCTCACCACCGCCACCTAACCCTCGGCTGCTAAACTGCGCGTCTTTCCTGACCGCAGTCCCGTGCCATGCAACTGAGCCTGTTGAAGACCAAGATCCACCGCGCCACCGTCACCCATTCCGAGCTGAACTACGAAGGCTCGATCGCCATCGACGGGCTGCTGCTGGACGCGACCGGCATCCGCGAATTCGAGCAGGTGCACATCTGGGACGTCACCAACGGCGCGCGCTTCAGCACCTACGCGATCCGCGCCGACGAGGGCAGCGGCATCATCTCGCTCAACGGCGGCGCCGCGCGCCACGTGCAGGTCGGCGACCTGATCATCATCGCCGCCTTCGCCGGCATGAGCGAAGAGGAAGCCGCGCGTTTCCAGCCGACCCTGGTCTACGTGGACGGCGCCAACAAAATCACCCACACCAACACCACCATCCCAAAGCAGGCCGCATGACACAGTCCACCGGTTTCGACGCACTGCATTCCCACGCCCAGCGCCTGCGCGGGGCGCGCCTTCCCGACCTGCTGGCGGCCGAACCCGGCCGTGCCGAGACGTTGGCGTTGCAGGTCGGACCGCTGTACTTCAATTTCGCCCGGCAGAAGTACGACCGCGCCGCGCTCGACGCCCTGCTGGAGCTGGCTGCCGACCACGACCTGGCCGGCGCCTTCCAGCGCCTGTTCCGGGGCGAGACGGTCAACGTCACCGAAGGCCGCGCCGCGCTGCACACCGCGCTGCGCGGCAACCTCACCGACGCACCAGTGGCCAGCCAGGCCCACGCCAGCGCCCGCGAGGTGCAGCAGCGCATGCGCGCGCTGATCGACGCCCTGGCGCAGACCGAGGTCACCGACATCGTCAGCGTCGGCATCGGCGGCTCCGATCTCGGCCCGCGCCTGGTTGCCGACGCGCTGCGTCCGGTCACCGGCGCGCGCTTCCGCGTGCACTTCGTCTCCAACGTGGACGGCGCGGCGATGCAGCGCACCCTGGCCACGCTGGACCCGGCGCGTACCGCCGGCGTGCTGATCTCCAAGACCTTCGGTACCCAGGAAACCCTGCTCAACGGCCAGATCCTGCGCGACTGGCTGGGCGGCAGCGAGCGCCTGTACGCGGTCAGCGCCAACCCGGAGCGCGCCGCCAAGGCCTTCGATATCGCTGCCGGCCGCGTGCTGCCGATGTGGGACTGGGTGGGTGGCCGCTATTCGCTGTGGTCGGCGGTGGGCTTCCCGATCGCGCTGGCGATCGGCGCCGACGCCTTCGAACAGCTGCTGGAGGGCGCCGCGCAGTTCGACGACCACGCCCTGAACGCGCCGCTGGAGCGCAACGTGGCCGTGCTGCATGGCCTGACCACGCTGTGGAACCGCAACCTGCTCGGCTATGCGACGCAGGCGGTGATGACCTACGACCAGCGCCTGGCGCTGCTGCCGGCCTACCTGCAGCAGCTGGTGATGGAGAGCCTGGGCAAGCGCGTGCGCCTGGACGGCAGCCCGGTCGAGGCCGACACCGTGCCGGTGTGGTGGGGCGGCGCCGGCACCGACGTGCAGCACAGCTTCTTCCAGGCGCTGCACCAGGGCACCAGCATCGTGCCGGCCGACTTCATCGGCTGCATCCGCAACGACGACCCGTACACCGTCAACCACCAGGCGTTGCTGGCCAACCTGCTGGCGCAGACCGAAGCGCTGGCGAACGGGCAGGGCAGCGACGATCCGGCCCGCGACTATCCTGGCGGCCGCCCGAGCACGCTGATCCTGCTCGACGCGCTGACCCCGCAGGCGCTGGGCGCGCTGATCGCGATGTACGAGCACAGCGTGTACGTGCAGTCGGTGGTCTGGGGCATCAACGCCTTCGACCAGTTCGGCGTGGAACTGGGCAAGCAGCTGGCGAGCCAGTTGCTGCCGGCGCTGCAGGGCCAGTCCACCGAGATCGCCGACCCGGTGACGCGCGCTGTGCTGGCGCGGTTGCAGGGCTGAGCGAACCAGCATCTGATCGCGCGAGCCTGGCTGGCTCGCGCGATCGGTCAGTGATGCTGGACGCTGCGCTCAGACGTCGTCCAGGCGCAATCCGACCGGGTCGCCAGTGAGATAGCCCACCGCGGCGCCGTAGCGGTCCTTGTAGTTGGCGCGGACCAGCGGATCCAGCTGCGCCTTGACCTTGTCGTGCAACGGGCTTTCCCAGTCGCCGGGATGCTGGAAGTTGCTCATCACGTAGGTCCAGCCGTGGATTTCGTCGACCGCATGCAGGCCGGTGGATTCGGCCCCGGCCGGCACCGACAGCAGACGCGACAGCTTGCCGGTGTCGACGTTGTAGGCCCATAGGAAGTTGTTCACGTGCATGGCGCTGTCCTCGCCGATGAACAGCGTGCGCAGGCGTTGCGAGAACTTGATGTTGTCCGGATTGGCGATGCGCTCCGGGTCGGCCAGATTGCCCAGCGCGTCGGCCGCTGGCAGGTCGCGGCCGGTCAGCGCGGGCGGCGCGCTCATCGACACCGGTACCCAGTCGCTGCGGATCGGCTGGCCGAGATGGTCGCGCTGGCCGCCGCGCAATGGCAGCGCATAGATCGCGCCGGCGGTCGGGCCTTGCACGCGGATGTCGCCGGAGCCATCGAGCATGCTGCCCTGGATGTAGGACATCGCCGAGTAGGCGATGCGATCGCGCGTGTCGACCGTGGTGCCTTCCATCTTGGTGAAGCCCAGGCTGCCGCCGACCAGCGCGGCGTAGCGGTGGGTTTCCAGGAAGGCGGCGGCCTGTTCCATGCCCGGGCGCAGCCGCACCCAGTTGAAGCCGCCGCTGTAGGGAATGCGGGTGTAGCCGGGGTCGCCCGGATCGCGCGTGGCCACGTCCATGATGTCGCCGATGCGCAGCACGTCGGCCATTGCTTCGATCTCGTCGCTGCTGGCGTGGCCCAGGCGGATCCAGTCCAGGGTGGCCGCGCCGGGGCCGCTGGCCGAGCGCTGCCGCCACTTCGCCACGTACAGGGTGCCGCTGGACAGGTCGCAGTCGCGGTCGGCGACGAACAGGAACAGGCCACCGTTGCTGGCATCGTCGCCCATCAGCACGGTGCGCCGGTCCGGCATCACCTGCACCAGTTCGTGCGAGATGCGGCCCAGGCAGTAGTGCTTGCGGATGCTGCCGCTGCCGTCGGCGTGCACGGTCACTTCCGGCAGGTGCCCGTAGTGATACGGATTGGCGCGCGTGGGATCGCCGTAGAGGTGTTCGCTGAAGCGCTGGAACTGGGTGTTGCCGGCGATGCTGGCGGCATCGGGTTCGTATTCCTCGCTGGACAGGTGCGTGTTCCAGGGCGAGAGGCTGGCGCCGCAGGTGGTCCACAGGCCGTGCACCGCCGAGGTGTCGACGTTGTGGTACTTGACCAGACGCAGGTGGCCGCTGCGCGGGTCCTGGTCCAGGGTCAGCACCGCGATCGGCGCCGGCAACTGGCGATAGGTGCCGTTGCCGGCGAGATCGCGCGTGGTGTACTCGAACTGCACCACCGCGAACACCGTATTGCCGCGTACGCCGGGCACGTGCGCGTGCGGCAGGGTCAGCAGCGACGAGCCGTCGGGACAATCCGAGAAGAACGGCCGTTCGCTGCCGGGGACCGAGCGGTCCAGGATCGGCCGGTTGTGGATGTCGTAGTAGCCGCCGGCCAGCACGGTGCCGCCGGCGCCGTCGGGGACTTGGTCGCCGGTCAGGAAGAACGGGCGGTAGGCCAGGGCGTACCGCTGGCGGCTGCCATCGTGCAGGATCACCTCGACGTGCGAGCGCACGCTGGTGGTGGCCATCGTCGCCGGCTCGGCCAGCGAAGGCGCCGCCATGCCGTCGAAGCTGACCGCGCGCACGCGCGGCCGTGGCGGGCGGCCTGGCCGCGGCGGAGGCGGCAGACGCGCGGCCGCGGGGTCGCTCGCCAACGCGGCAGCGGAAAGGCTGCCAAGCGGCAGCAGAAAGGTGCCGGCCAGCAGACGCAGGGCGCGGCGGCGACCGGAATCGGGGAGATGCGACATCGGGGGACTCTCCAGAACGGACGGGATACCGGTCACTCCCCCTCGTGCCGGCGCGGTCCAACCTAGGCGCGCTTGGTGACATTCGTTTGAAACCTGCGAGCGGTCGCGGCCGGCAGCCACTGCGCCAAATGCGGTGCCGCCCTTGCGCAGTGCGCATGTCGGACGATATTGCGGCGCAGCAAACGCGGCGGCTGCCGATGCTGTGGGGGAGCGCGGTCGACGACCCGGACGCAGCCCCGCACAAGCAAACCCGGTATTCCATCGCTATAGCGTCAGCCGATATCCCGCCGGCATCGGGGCATACCTCGCGCCGCGGTTGACAGGCTTGGGGCGATTCGGGAAGCGTAGGCGCCGGCCGCACCTCGGCGTGTGCGGTCCGGCCGCGACATGGCATGCGTTCGCCGTTCCTGGGAGGGAGTCTCTTGCACACACAGACCGCTGGCGCGCGCG
>NZ_AQOI01000558.1:0-21280 GCF_000364665.1 Xanthomonas sp. SHU 199 | reverse complement strand
CCGCTTCGCACGGCGCTGGCCGCGGCCGCCGCTTTGGGCCTGCTGGCACTGGCTGCCGCGGGTCCCGGTCGATCCGTGCCGGTCGCTCCGGCTGCGGCGGCGCCGCCGCCGCCGATCCATCCGGACCGGTGGCCGTCGCCGGCCTGGCCATTGAAGGAGGATCCGGCACTGGAGGCGCGCATCACCAAGCTGATGGCGCAGATGTCGGTGGAGCAGAAGGTCGGGCAGACCGTGCAGGGCGACATCGGCAGCATGACCCCGGAGGACGCGCGCAAGTACCACATCGGCTCGGTGCTGGCCGGCGGCAATTCCGATCCCGGCGGCAAGTACGACGCCAGCCCGGCGCAGTGGCTGGCGCTGGCTGATGCCTACTACACGGCGTCGATGCAGACCGACGGTGCCGGACCTGCGATCCCGATCATCTTCGGCATCGATGCGGTGCATGGGCAGAGCAACATCGTCGGCGCCACCCTGTTCCCGCACAACATCGGCCTGGGCGCGACCCGCGACCCGGAGCTGATGCGCAAGATCGGCGAGATCACCGCCGCCGAGACGCGTACCACCGGCATGGAGTGGACCTTCGCCCCGACCGTGGCGGTGCCGCAGGACGACCGCTGGGGCCGCACCTATGAGGGCTATTCGGAGTCGCCCGAGGTGGTGGCCAGCTTCGCCGGCAAGGTGGTCGAGGGGCTGCAGGGCGTGCCCGGCACGCCGGGTTTCCTGGACGGGTCGCACGTGATCTCCTCGGTCAAGCACTTCCTCGGCGATGGCGGCACCACCGACGGCAAGGACCAGGGCGATACCCGGATCAGCGAGCAGCAGCTGCGCGACATCCACGGCGCCGGCTATCCGCCGGCGATCGCGGCGGGGGCGCAGACGGTGATGGCCTCGTTCAACAGCGTCAACGGGGTCAAGATGCACGGCAACAAGGTCATGCTGACCGACGTGCTGAAGGGGCAGATGCATTTCGGCGGCTTCGTGGTCGGCGACTGGAACGGCCACGGCCAGGTGCCCGGCTGCCGCAACGACGATTGCCCGGCCGCGTTCAACGCCGGCGTGGACATGCTGATGGCCCCGGACAGCTGGAAGGGCGTCTACGAGAACGCGCTGAAGGCGGTGAAGTCGGGGCAGATCCCGATGGCGCGGCTGGACGATGCGGTGCGGCGCATCCTGCGAGTCAAGCTGCGCCTGGGCCTGTTCGAGGCCGGCAAGCCGTCGCAGCGTCCGCTCGGCGGCAAGTTCGCGCTGCTTGGCGCGCCCGAACACCGCGCGGTGGCGCGGCAGGCGGTGCGCGAATCGCTGGTGCTGCTGAAGAACCAGGGGCAGCTGTTGCCGCTGAAGCCGCAGCTCAAGCTTCTGGTGGCCGGCGACGGCGCCAACGACATGGGCAAGCAGGCCGGCGGCTGGACCCTCAACTGGCAGGGCACCGGCACCAAGCGCGCCGACTACCCCAACGGCACCACCATCTGGGAGGGCCTGCAGCAGCAGGTCGGCGCCGCCGGCGGCAGTGCCGAGCTGGCGGTGGACGGCAAGTTCACCAGCAAGCCGGACGTGGCGGTGGTGGTGTTCGGCGAGCATCCCTACGCCGAATTCCAGGGCGACATCGCCACGCTGCTGTACAAGCCCGGCGACGACAGCGACCTGGAACTCATCAAGTCGCTCAAGGCCCAGGGCATCCCGGTGGTGGCGGTGTTCCTGAGTGGGCGGCCGCTGTGGGTGAACCGCGAGATCAACGCCGCCGACGCCTTCGTCGCGGCCTGGTTGCCGGGCTCCGAAGGCGCCGGCATCGCCGACGTGCTGCTGCGCAAGCCGGACGGCGGTGTGCAATACGACTTCCACGGCAAGTTGAGCTTCTCCTGGCCGCGCACCGCGGTGCAGTTCGCCAACAACGTCGGGCAGAAGAACTACAGCCCGCAGTTCGCCTTCGGCTATGGCCTCACCTACGAAGACAAGGGCGATCTGAGCCGGCTGTCCGAGGTGTCGGGCGTGTCCGGTGCGCAGGCGGTGGGCGGGGTGTACCTGGACCGCGGCAAGCCGGCGGCGGGCATCAACCTGATCCTGTTCGGCGGCACGCAGGCCAATCTGCCGGCGGCGACCTTCCCGGCGGCACTGGCCGACGGATCGCTGAAGGTCACCGCGATCGACCACAAGGCGCAGGAGGATGCGCGCCGCTTCGTCTGGTCCGGCAGCGGCACGTCCGGGTTGGCGCTGGTGTTGCCCAAGCCGCTGGACGTCTCGCGCGAGAGCAATGGCGACGTGCAACTGATCCTGACGTTGAAGGTGGACGCAGCGCCCGGCGCAGCCGCGCGCATCGGCGTGGCCTGCGGCCACGACTGCGGCGCGCGCGTGGATCTGGGCAAGGCCTTGGCCGCGCTGCCCAAGGGCGAGTGGCGCACGCTGGGCGTGCCGTTGAAGTGCTTCGCGGTGGCCGGCGCCGACCTGACCCGGCTCGAGCGCCTGCCGCTGATCGAGAGCGACGGCGCGCTGGATCTGTCGCTGTCGCGGATTGCGCTGGGCAGCAGCAACGACGCGCAGCGCGTGGTCGACTGCCCGCTGCATTGAGCGGCGGCGAACGGTTTTCTTGAACGAGCGGCGCCGCCCACGCGGGCGGCGTCATGGACAACGGTGCGACAGGGCTGCGGCCCGTAGGAGAAGGCAGTGGGGTTGGCGACGTTGGATGTGGCGATCGTGGTGGTCTACCTGGCGGGCATCTTCCTGCTCGCGCAATGGGTCTCGCGGGAGAAAGCCGGACACCGCAAGAGCGCGGAAGATTACTTCCTGGCCAGCAAGACGCTGCCGTGGTGGGCGATCGGCGCCTCGCTGATCGCGGCGAACATTTCCGCCGAGCAGATCATCGGCATGGCCGGTTCCGGTTACGCGATCGGCTTGGCGATCGCCTCCTATGAGTGGATGGCGGCGCTGACCCTGCTGATCGTCGGCAAGTTCTTCCTGCCGATCTTCCTGCGCAACGGCATCTACACCATGCCGCAGTTCCTGGAGCAGCGCTACGGCAAGTGGATCCGCACGCTGATGGCGGTGTTCTGGCTGCTGCTGTACGTGTTCGTCAACCTGACCTCGATCCTGTGGCTGGGCTCGATCGCGGTGAGCCAGGTCACCGGTATGGACCAGACCCTGGCGCTGGCGCTGATCGGCGTGTTCGCGCTGGTGTACCAGCTGTACGGCGGGCTCAAGGCGGTGGCGCTGACCGACATCGTCCAGGTCACCCTGCTGGTGCTGGGCGGCCTGCTGGTCGCCGGGCTGACCCTGTCGCGGATCGGCGACGGTGCCGGCGTGCTCGCCGGCTTCCGCCACCTGTGGAATGCGCACCCCGAGCACTTCCACATGATCCTGTCCAAGGACAACCCGTTCTACAAGGATCTGCCGGGCCTGAGCGTGCTGATCGGCGGCCTGTGGGTGATGAACATCAGCTACTGGGGCTTCAACCAGTACATCATCCAGCGCGCGCTGGCGGCCAAGAACATCGGCGAGGCGCAGAAGGGCATGGTGTTCGCCGCGTTCCTGAAGCTGCTGATGCCGGTGGTGGTGGTGGTGCCGGGCATCGCCGCGGTGGTGCTGGCGCCGGACCTGGCCAAGCCCGACCAGGCTTATCCGACCATGATGCAGTTGCTGCCCAGCGGCATCCTCGGCCTGGTGTTCGCCGCGCTGGTGGCGGCGATCGTGGCCTCGCTGGCGTCCAAGATCAATTCGGTGGCGACCATCTTCACCCTGGACTTCTACGCCAAGTTCCGCCCGCAGGCCGACCAGCCGCAGCTGGTGCGGGTCGGCCGCGTGGCCGCGGTGACCTCGGTGCTGATCGGCATCCTCACCGCGCGGCCGCTGCTGGGCAATTTCGACCAGGGCTTCCAGTTCATCCAGGAATTCACCGGCTTCTTCACCCCGGGCGTGGTGGTGATCTTCATGCTCGGCCTGTTCTGGAAGCGCGCCAACGAGGCCGGCGCGCTGACCGCGGCGATCGGCTCGGTGCTGCTGTCGTTCGCGCTCAAGAAGCTGTGGCCGGAACTGCCGTTCATGGACCGCATCGGCCTGGTGTTCGTGCTGTCGCTGGTGGCGGCGGTGCTGGTGTCGCTGCTGACCCCGCAGGCGCCGGCGCGCGACCTGATCCGCACCGACGACGTGCGCTACGGCACCACGCTGGGCTTCAAGCTCGGCGCCGCGGCGGTGATCGCGATCCTGGTGGCGTTGTACGCGGTGTTCTGGTGAGCCACGGGCGGGCCGTGGCGCGGCACGCTCAGGCGTCGTCGCCCTGCCACGGCTCGGCCAGCCAGGCGTCGAGCGCCTCGGCCGGCATCGGCCGCGCGATCCAGTAGCCCTGGCCTTCGTCGCAGCCCCAGTCGCGCAGCATCCGGTACACGGTTGCGCTCTCGATGCCCTCGGCCACCACCTGTTGGCCGAAGTCGTGGCCGAGATGGATCATCGACGGCACCAGCATGCCGTCGCTGCGGCTGCCGGGCAGGGCGCGGATGAACGACTGGTCGATCTTCAGCGCGCTGGCCGGGATGCTCTTGAGATAGCCGAGGTTGCTGTAGCCGGTGCCGAAGTCGTCGATGGCGATCTTCACCCCGAGCGCGCTGATCTGCTGCAGCTGTTCGGCCACCCGTTGCGGATCGCGGATCATCGCGCTCTCGGTGAATTCGATCTCCAACGCGCCGGGCGCCAGCGCATGCTGCTGCAGCAGCGCCTGCAGCCGGGCGATGAAGTCGGCCTGTTCCAGGTCCACCGCCGACACGTTCAGTGAGACGCTGAAGGTATAGCCGCGCTGCTGCCACAGCGCCGCCTGGGCGATGCCGGTGCGCAGCACCCAGGCGGTGATGCGGCTCATCAGTGCGGTCTTTTCCGCCAGCGGGATGAAGTCGTTCGGCGCCACCGTCCCGAGCAAGGGATGCTGCCAGCGCAGCAGCGCTTCCACGCCCACGCATTCGCCGCTGCGCAGGCTCACCCGGGGCTGGTAGTGCAGGCTCAGCTGGCCGCGCGCCTCCAGCGCTTCGGGCAAGGCGGCCAGGATCCGGAAGGCATTGCGCTGGTTGGCGTCGTGGTTGCGCTCGTACAGGCTCCAGCGCTGCCCACGCTGGCGCGCCATGTCCACCGCGGTGGTCAGCGAGCGCACCGTGTGATTGGCGCTCAGCGCCCCGTCCAGACGCACCGCGCCCAGCGAGGGGCTGGCCGCATGCGGAATGCCCTGGTGGTCGATCGCCGCGGCGAAGGCGTCGCAGAGGTGCTCGCACCAGTACTCCAGATGCGCGGTGTCGCTGCCTTCCATGATGAACACGAAGGTGGTGGTGTCGATGCGGTACAGCGGCAGGTTGCCCAGCGCCTTGCGCAGGCGGTCGCGGGTGGCCAGCAGGTAGCCCTCGGCGTACTCCCAGCCCAGCGCCTTGACCATGTCGCGGAAATAGTCGATGCCGCACACGTCGATCGCCACCGCGGTGTCGTGGTGGTCGGCGGTCTGCAGCGACAGCCACATGGTCAGGTCGTCGTTGAAGCGGCTGCGGTTGGGCAGGCCGGTCAGCGCATCGACGAAGCCGCTGTTGCGCAGGGTGTCGATGCGCACCATCAGCAGGTCGCGCAGGTCCTGCAGGGTGCGGCGCGCCACCTCGTCGAACTCGTGGCGCGGCTCGCTGTCGATCACGCACAGCGTACCCAGGCTGGCGCCATCGGCCATCAGCAGCGGCGCGCCGGCGTAGAAGCGGATGAACGGCGGGCCGGTGACCAGCGGGTTGTCGCGGAAACGCGGATCCTGGCGGGCATCGGGCACCACCATCAGTTCCGGGCTGTGGATCGCATAGGCGCAGAACGCCTGGCTGCGCGGCGTCTGCGGAACCTCCAGGCCGACCCGGGACTTGAACCACTGGCGCTGTTCGTCGATCAGCGAGACCAGCGCGATCGGCACCCGCAGGTAGCGGGACGCCAACTGCGTGACCAGATCGAAGACCTGGTCGGCCGGCGTGTCCAGCAGACACAGCTGGCGCAGGGCGCTGAGCCGTTGCGGCTCGTCCAGCAAGGCGGGTGGGGGAGACTTCAGCATGCCGGGTTATCGGCCCGGTGCCAGGGGACTTGAGCGCCGGCCGGAAGAGCGGTTCAGACCACCGCCGCGCCGCCCGCCTCAGCGTGGCGGATCGCGCTGCGGGCTGGGCCGCTTGGCCAGCTTGCGCTGCAGCGAGCGGCGGTGCATGCCGAGCAGGCGCGCGGCGGCGGAGACGTTGCCGCCGGTCTCGTGCATGGCCTGCTGGATGTGCTCCCACTGCAGGCGGCTGAGCGGGGTCATCGCGTCCGGCACGTCGCTGCCGTCCTCGTCGTCGTCCTCCTCGGCCTCCAGGCCGATCGCGCGCAGGATCATCGGCACCGTGGCCGGCTTGGGCAGGTAGTCGTCGGCGCCGAGCTTGATCGCCTCCACCGCGGTGGCGATGCTGGCGTAGCCGGTGACCAGCAGGATCCGCATGTCGGCGCGGATCGCGCGCAGCGGCTGGATCAGCGCCAGGCCGGATTCGTCGCCGAGCTTGAGGTCGATCAGCGCATAGTCCGGCGGCGCCTCGGCGGCCAGCGCCAGTGCGGCGGCGGCGCTGTCGGCGGTGCGCGTCTCCAGGCCGCGGCGGGCGAGGGTGCGCTGCAGGGTGCGCAGGTACAGCGGATCGTCGTCGACCAGCAGGCCCAGCGGGGTGTCGGTGTTCATGCGGAGGTCTCCAGGGCGAGCAGCGGCAGGCGGAAGCCGACCCGGGCGCCGTGGTCCGGCGCCGGCTCGGTCCACAACTCACCGCCCAGGCGTTCGATGGTCGCATGCGACAGCGCCAGGCCCACGCCCATGCTCTCGGGCTTGCCGCTGCGGAACAGAGTGGCCGGCAGGCCGACCTGGTTGGCGTCGAAGCCGCCGCCGTAGTCGCGCACCTCGCCGACCAGTTCGCTGCCGGTGACCCGCACGTTCAGGTCCACCTGCGGGTGGCCTACGCGTTCGCCGGCGTCGGCGGCGTTGTTCAGCAACACCTGCAGCAGATGGCCGATGGCGCTTTCCATCCGCAACTGCAGCGGCGCGTCGTCGTTGCGGCGCAGCCGCACGGTCGGCCGCACCAGTTGCCACTGGTGCAGTACCTGCGCCAGCGACACCGTCTGCCCGCCGGCGCGCTGCGCCGGTGCGGCCAGCGCCAGCACCCGTTCGCGGCACTGCACCAGCAGTTCGCGCAGGGTGTCCAGGTCCTCGCGCAGCTCCGGCTGGGTACTCTGTTCGGCGATGTCGTCGGTGAGCAGGGTCATCGTCGCCAGCGGTGTGTTCAGCTCGTGCGCCACCGACGCGGCATGGGTGGCCAGGGCGACGATGCCCTCGTTGCGGGTGAAGCGCTCCCGCAGCAGCGCCAGCTCGCGCTCGCGCTCGCGCATGGCCATCGCCAGGCGGGTGGAGAACACCAGCACCACCACCGTGGACAGCAGGAAGTTGGCGGCCATGCCCCAGCGCTGCAGGTCCAGCGCCTGGTAGGGGCCATGCGGCAGCGGCAGGCCGAACAGCGCGCTGACCGCATAGCCGGCCACGCAGGCCAGCGCCACCGCCAGCGCCCAGCGCAGCGGCAGGGCCAGCACCGCCAGCGCGATCAGCACCAGGAACAGCGAGCCGAAGGCGTTGCCGATGCCGCCGCTCCAGCCGACCATCCAGGTCAGCACGGTCACGTCGACCAGGATGTGGCCGAAGGCGGTGGCCGGCGCGGCCGAGTCGGCATGGCGCAGGCGCAGTTGCGCGTACAGGTTGAACAGCGCCAGCACCGCCACGCCGGCCCACAGCGGCGCCTGCGGCAGCGGCAACTGCAGCGGCCAGGTCGCCACCAGGATCGTCGCGGCCTGACCGGCGGTGGCCAGCCAGCGCAGGCTGCACAGGGTGCGCAGGAAGGAGGCGTCGGTGGAATCCATGCTGCGCATCGTATGCGCTGGACCCGGGGGCTGCCTGCGACAAACCGTCGCAGCGGTGCCGCCTGGCTGAATCGGCGGTGCCGGCGCGTGCGGCAGGAGCGGCCGCGCAGGCTAAAATGGGCGCATGTACGATGCCGTCAGCCGCCCCACGCCTCCCGCCGATGCCGCGCCCTGGGCGCGCCGTCTCACCCAGCCGGTCCGCATCGGCGGCGTCACCATGGGCGGCGGCAAGCCGGTGGTGGTGCAGTCGATGACCAATACCGACACCGCCGACGTCGCCTCCTCGGTCAAGCAGGTGGCCGAACTGTGGCGCGCCGGCTCGGAACTGGTGCGCCTGACCGTCAACAATCCCGAGTCGGCCGCGGCGATCCCGCGCATCGTCGACAAGCTGCGGATGATGGGCATCGAGGTGCCGCTGATCGGCGACTTCCACTACAACGGCCACCAACTGCTGGCGGCGGAGCCGGCCTGTGCCGAGGCGCTGGCCAAGTACCGGATCAATCCCGGCAACGTCGGCTTCGGCAAGAAGAAGGACACCCAGTTCGCGCAGCTGATCGAGTTCGCGCTCAAATACGACAAGCCGGTGCGCATCGGCGCCAACTGGGGTTCGCTGGACCAGGCCCTGGCGGCGCAACTGATGGACGAGAACTCGCGGCGCGAAGTGCCGTGGGATGCCGGCCGGGTGCTGCGCGAGGCGCTGATCCGCTCGGCGCTGGACTCGGCCGAGCGCGCGGTGGAACTGGGCCTGGGTCGCGACCGTATCGTGCTCAGCTGCAAGGTCAGCGGCGTGCAGGAATTGATCGCGGTGTATCGCGACCTGGCGCAGCGCTCGGACTTCGCCCTGCACCTGGGCCTGACCGAGGCCGGCATCGGCAGCAAGGGCATCGTCGCCTCCAGCGCGGCGCTGGCGGTGCTGCTGCAGGAAGGCATCGGCGACACCATCCGCATTTCGCTGACCCCTGAGCCGGGGCAGTCGCGCACGCAGGAAGTGATCGTCGCCCAGGAACTGCTGCAGACCACCGGCCAGCGCGCCTTCACTCCGCTGGTCACCGCCTGCCCGGGTTGTGGCCGCACCACCTCCGAGTTCTTCCAGGAGCTGGCCAAGGTGGTGCAGAACCACGTCCGCGCGAAGATGCCGGAGTGGAAGGTGACCCATCCCGGCGCCGAGAGCATGACCCTGGCGGTGATGGGCTGCGTGGTCAACGGGCCTGGCGAGTCGCGCCACGCCAACATCGGCATCTCCTTGCCCGGCACCGGCGAGGCGCCGGCCGCGCCGGTGTTCATCGACGGCGAGAAGAAGGTGACCCTGCGCGGCGAGAACATCGCCCACGAGTTCGTGGCGCTGATCGACGAGTACGTCGAACGCACCTATGTCCGCCGCACCGGGTGAATCCGCCGCCGAGGCGGCCGGCCTGCGCCGCTGGCTGCGGCTCAATGCCTGGCGCGTGGTGCTGCTGTTCGCCGGCGTCCTGCTGCCATTGGGCGTGTTCGTGGCCCTGGCCGACGAAGTGCATGCGCTGGAAGACCTGTATTTCGACGAGCCGCTGCTGTGGAGCATGCGCGGCCTGACCAGCCCGGGCTGGGATCGTTTCTTCACCGTGGTCACCGAGGCCGGCTACCAGTATGGCGTGATCCCGCTGGATACCTTGATCGTGCTGGTGCTGCTGGGCCTGCGCCGCTGGCGCGAGGCGCTGTTCGCCGCGTTGTCCTTCATTGGCTCGGCGCTGCTGAACATGGGCGCCAAGCAGTTCTTCCAGCGCGACCGGCCCAGCCTGTGGGAGTCGATCGCGCCGGAACACCACACCTTCAGTTTTCCCAGCGGCCACGCGATGGGCTCGCTGACCCTGGCGGCGGTGCTGATCGCGCTGAGCTGGCGCACCCGCTGGCGCTGGCCGGTGCTGTGGCTGGCCGGCAGCTTCACCCTGCTGGTCGGGGTGTCGCGGGTGTACCTGGGCGTGCATTACCCCTCGGACATCCTCGGCGGCTGGAGCGCGGCGCTGGTGTGGGTGGTGGGGCTGTACCTGCTGCTGTTCCGCGGCGAGCGCCGACCGCGCTGGCGCGCGCGGCGCGCGTTGGCATAATTTCCAGTACGCGCCAATCCACACTGCTGGCGCTCGCTGTGCCGTCGCCTCCAAAACCTGCGAAGGATGAACACATGACCAGATCCGAGCGAGCGTGTCAGATTTGGGCAGTGCTGGCGTGGGCGGCACGCCATCGCCAGTCTTTAACCTACTCCCAGTTGGCCGCACTCACGGGCGCACATCGCGCGGGTCTCGGTCAGCTACTTGAGCCTATTCAGTCGTATTGCTTGCTAAATCAGCTGCCCCCGCTCACAGCGATAGTCGTACAGCAGGAGTCGGGTTTGCCGGGAAGCGGCTTTATTGGGGCCACTGCAGAAGAGTTGGGTAGGGCGCAAATGGCGGTTTTCGGATGTGACTGGCTCGCGCATGGCAATCCTCAGCCTGAAAGGTTCGAAGCTGCTGTTCGCGAACGTCCGTCCAATGGAGAGAATTGATTTCTTCCGCCTCATGGTGCGGGCAGCGCTTTATGTAAGTGCAAAGCGGTCCACTCACTATTTGTAAAACGGGAGAAGTATTTCCTCTGCTGATGTTGCTCGAGCGTTCGCTGCAGTCTCCGCTACCAGCTCGAACTGGCGCCGCCGCCGCCGGAGCTGCCGCCGCCGGAGGAGGAGTCGCTGCTGGAACTGGAGGACGACGAGGATGAGGACGATGCCGCGGACTCGGCCGCGGCGCGTTCCCTGGCGGCTTGAGCGGCATGGTAGCTGGCGGTGTAGGCGAACACGCCGGGCGCGGTCTCGGCGATATGGCCCTTGCGGATCAGCGCATTGCGCCGCCGTGCGAGCGCCTGCAGGAAGCGGCTGTAGCGCTGCGGCGAGCGGTAGCGCTGCGCGGCGATGGCCAGGGTCAGTACCAGGATCAGCAGTTCCAGTGCCAGGAAGATCACCGTCATCGTCATCGACCTGGCCGACAGCAGCACCACGAAGACGCCGGGGTTGGCGCTCAGGAACAGGCGGATGAACCATGCCCAGAAACCGCCGCGCGCGGTGTCCTGGACCAGTTCCTCCGGCTTGTCCGACAGGCGCGGATGCCGCCGCAGCAGACGCCTGCGCAGATAGCCGGTCCAGGCCTTGCGCAGCGGCAGCAGCAGCCACACCAGCACCAGCAGACCCGCCCAGGCGATGGCGCCGCGCCGCCAGTGCATGCCGTCGTCGGCCGCTTGCGCCAGTTCGGCGACGGCGGCGGGATCCTGCGCGGCGGCGCGGCCCATGAAGTCGAACGCGGCGACGATCGCGTCGGCGGTGTCGCCCTGGCGCAGGCGCGGCGCCAGGTAATCGTCCAGCGCGTGCCGGGCGACCACGTCGGGCAGCGCGCCCTCCAGGCCGTAGCCGACTTCGAAGCGCGAACGCCGGTCCTGCATCGCCAGCACCAGCAGCAGGCCGTTGTCGCTGCCTTGGCGGCCGAGCCGCCAGGTGCGGAAGGCGCGCTCGGCCAGGCGCTCGATCGGTTCGTCCTGCAGCGACGGCACGATGTAGACCGCGCCCCAGATGTGCTGGCGTTCGCGCAGGCGCTGCAGTGCCGCGTTGATCCGCTGGGTGTCGTCCGCACTGAGCGTGCCGGCGGGGTCGACCACGTTCGGCGTGTAGGGCGGAATGGCGACGGCGCAGCGGCCGAGCGCCGGCCACAGCAGCAACGCCAGCACCAGCAGGGCGCTCAGCCGGAACGGCGCCCAGCCGCGCGGCACGCTGGCGGCGCGGCGCGGGCCGATGGCGGCGGCATGTGCGGCCTGGCTGCGCATCGCTAGGCCAGGCTGTACAGGGCGGCGGCACGCGCGTGCAGCGCGGTGGTGTCGAACAGCGGCACCGCCGCGTCGGCAGGGCCGACCAGCAATCCGATCTCGGTGCAGCCCAGGATCACCGCCTCCGCGCCTTGCGCCTGCAGTCCTGCGATCACCTCGCGGTAGCGCAGCCGCGACGGCGCCTGCACCACGCCCTGGCACAGTTCCTCGTAGATGATGCGGTGCACGTCCTCGCGCGCCGGCGCATCCGGGATCAGCACGTCGAAGCCGCGCCGTTGCAGCCGTTCGCGGTAGAACGCCTGCTCCATGGTGAAGCGCGTGCCGAGCAGGCCGACGCGGACGATGCCGGCGGCCTGCAACGCATCGGCGGTGGCATCGGCGATGTGCAGCAGCGGCAACGGGACCGCGGCGGCGATCGCGTCGGCGACGCAGTGCATGGTGTTGGTGCACAGCACCAGGAAATCGGCGCCGCCGGCCTGCAGCGCGCGCGCCGAGGCTGCCAGCGCGGCACCGGCCGCGTCCCAGTCGCCGTCGCGCTGGTACTGCGCGATCTCGTGGAAGTCCACGCTGTGCAGCAGCAGCTTGGCCGAATGCAGTCCGCCCCGTTGTGCGCGCACCGTCTCGTTGATGTGCCGGTAATAGGGCAGGGTGGATTCCCAGCTCATGCCGCCGATCATGCCGATCGTCTTCATCGTGCGTCGCTTGCCGCCGTGTCGAGTGCGCGAGGATGGTAGCGGCATCGGTCGCGTGCGGCGACCGCGCGCGGTGCCTGTGTCGGCGATCGTCGGGACGCCGCGGCGCGACGCGGCGTCATGCGCACCACTAGGCGTCCAGGGTCGGCGGCGTGCCGGCCCCGGCGCGCGCTGCGCGCCGTGCCAGCACCGCCTCGCGGTGGGCGATGTAGGCGTTGGCGCCGAGGATCACCAGCGCGCCCAGCACGGTGCCGCCGTCCGGCGTCTCGTCGAACAGCCACCAGCCGAACAGCGCCACCAGCGGCAGCTGGGTGAAGCTGATCGGGGTCAGTGCGGAGACCTCGCCGAGGCGCAGCGCATGCGTCCACAGCAACTGGCCGAGGGTGCCGAACAGGCCGGTGGCCAGCAGCCACAGCCAGTCGATGCCGTGCGGCCAGCGCCACACGAACAGCGCCGGCAGCAGCGACATCGGCACCCAGAACGCGTAGGTGTAGAACACCACCGTGTTGGCGGCGTCGACCCGCGCCAGTTGCTTGATCTGGATCGCGACCAGGGCGCTCGTCACCGCGGCCAGTACCGCCACCAGGGTGCCGGGGCTGAACGTGGCGGCGCCGGGACGCACGATCAGCAGTACCCCGACGAAGCCGCACAGCACCGCCAGCCAGCGCCGCAGGCGCACCGTCTCGCCCAGCCACAGGGCGGCGGCCAGGGTCGCGAACAGCGGGGTGGAGTAGGACAGCGCGATCGCCTGCGACAGCGGCAGATGCCCGATCGCCCAGAACCCGGCCAGCATCGACACCAGGCCGATCGCGGTGCGCAGCAGGTAACGCGGCAGTTGCGCGGTGCGCGGCCATGGCCGGCCCGGGCGCAGCAGCATCGGCAACAGGAACAGCAGGCCGAACAGGTTGCGGAAGAAGGCGATCTGCAGCGTGGACAGCTGCGCCGACGCCAGCCGGATCGCCACCACCATCAGTCCGAAGGCCATGGTGCTGGCCAGCATCAGCAGCGCCGCGCGCAGCGGCGTGGGCGCGGCTACCACTGTGCGCCGACGATGCGCGGCTCCGGCTCCAGGATGACGCCGAAGCGCTCGCTTACCGAGGCGGTGATGCGCCGCGCCAGTTCCAGCAGCTCGGCACCGCTGGCCTGGCCGTGGTTGACCAGCACCAGCGCGTGCGCGGCGGACACGCCGGCATCGCCGTCGCGGTAGCCTTTCCAGCCGCAGGCCTCGATCAGCCACGCCGCCGACAGCTTGCGCTGGCTGTCGTCGTCGCCGGGAAACACCGGCAGTGCCGGGTGTTCGTGTTGCAGCGCCAGTGCCTGTTCCAGCGGCAGCAGCGGGTTCTTGAAGAAGCTGCCGGCGTTGCCGAGCACGTCCGGGTCGGGCAGCTTGCGCCGGCGGATGTTGATCACCGCCTGGGCCACGTCGGGTGCGCCGGGGGGGGCGATGCCCATCGCCTGCAGTTCCTCGCCGATGCCGGCGTAGTCCAGGCGCAGCGCGTGCAGCCGCGGCAGGTTGAACTCCACCGCGGCGATCAGGTAGCGGTCGGGCTGGCGCTTGAACAGGCTGTCGCGGTAGCCGAACTCGCAGGCGGCCGCGTCCAGCCGCACGAAGCGCGCGTCGGCGCGGTCGTAGGCCTCGACCACGTGCACGAACTCGCCCATCTGCGCGCCGTAGGCGCCGATGTTCTGGATCGGCGCGGCGCCGACCGTGCCGGGGATCAGCGCCAGATTCTCCAGGCCGGACAGGCCCTGCGCCAGCGACCACATCACCAGCTCGTGCCAGCCCACGCCAGCGCCGGCGCGGACGATGGCGTAGTCGGCGCGGTGCTCCAGGGTGTCGATGCTGCGGTTGGCGAAGCACAGCACCACGCCCGGCGCATCGCCGGCGAACAGCATGTTGCTGCCGCTGCCCAGCGGCAGCAGCGCGGCGCCGGCCAGCTCCGGCGCCAGCAGCGCCTCGGGCAGCGCCTCGGGCGCGAAGATCTGCAGCAGCCACGGCGCCTGCGCGGCGACGTGGAAGGTGTTGAGCGCCTGCAGCGGCGCCTGCGCGGTGAGCGACCAAGCCGTCGTGCTCATGGGACGACCACGTCCCCGCGGCTGGGCGCTTCGCGGCGCCGGCGCATCGCCTCCACGCACTCGCCGATCAGCTCCGGTCCGCGGAACACCAGGCCGCTGTAGCACTGCACCAGGGCCGCGCCGGCGGCCATCTTCGCCACCGCGTCGGCACCGGAGAGGATGCCGCCGACGCCGATCAGCGGGATGCTCTCGGGCAGGCGCGCGCGCAGCCGGCGCAGCACCAGCGTGGACTGGCCCAGCAGCGGCGCGCCGGACAGGCCGCCGCTTTCGCTGCCCAGCGGTTCGTGCTCCAGGCCGGGGCGGGCGACGGTGGTATTGGTGGCGATCACCCCGTCCACCTGCAGGTCCGACAGCACCCGCGCCGCCGCGTCGATGTCGCTGTCGCTCAGGTCCGGCGCCACCTTGACCAGCATCGGCACGCGCTTGCCGTGGCGCGCCGCCAGCGCTTCCTGCGCCTCGCGCAGGCGCGCGATCAGCTGCCGCAGCGCCTGTTCCTCCTGCAGCTCGCGCAGGCCGGCGGTGTTGGGCGAGGAGATGTTGACGGTGACGTAGTCGGACAGCGCATAGACCTTTTCCAGGCAATGCAGGTAGTCGGACGCGGCGTCCTCGTTCGGGGTGTCCTTGTTCTTGCCGATGTTGATGCCGAGCAGGCCGCGCCGGCGCCGCGCGCGCTCGACGTTGCGCACCAGCGCGTCCACGCCCAGGTTGTTGAAGCCCATGCGGTTGATCACCGCCTGCTGCCGCGGCAGCCGGAACATGCGCGGCTGCGGATTGCCGGCCTGCGCGCGCGGGGTGACCGTGCCGATCTCGACGAAGCCGAAGCCCAGCGCCAGCAGCGCGTCGATGTGCTCGCCGTTCTTGTCCAGGCCCGCGGCCAGCCCGACCGGGTTGGGAAACTCCAGGCCGAAGGCGCGCGTGGGCATCGGTGCGATCGTGCGCGCCAGCAGCGGATTGGTGCCGGTGCGGTAGGCCAGCTCGATCGCGCGCAGGCCCAGGGCATGCGCGCGCTCGGCGTCGAAGGCGAACAGGAACGGTCGGGCGAGGGAGTACATGGCGTGGCTCAGTTCAGCGTCCCGGCGAAGGCGCGGGTGCGGTAATGGAACGCGACGACGCCGTCGCGCTGGTGCCGGTCGAACAGCGCGCGCAACGCGTCCAGCATCGGCGCATGCTGCGGGTGGCCGGGCAGCGGCGCGTAGGAGGAGGACAGCAGGCGTCCGCGCAGCGCCTCGAAGTCCATGCGCTGCGCGTTGGGGAACTGCGCGGTGCCGCGCAGGCCGGCGCCGAACCAGCGCTGCATGGTGGCATCGTCGTGGTAGCGCTCGGCCACCGCGCTGTAGTCGGTGCCGTACTCCAGCAGCAACTGCTCGTAGCCTTCTAGGAACGGCGTGGCGTCGAGCAGGCGCGAGTTCCAGTACACCAGCGCCAACCCGCCCGGACGCAGCACGCGTGCCCATTCGCGGCGCACCGCCTCCAGGTCGAACCAGTGGAAGGCCTGCGCGGCGCTGACCAGGTCCACGCTGGCATCGGCCAGGGTGGTGGCCTCGGCGCTGCCGTCGATGGCGCGGAAGCCCGGCAGGTCCTGCAGCAGCGCCACTGCGGCCTCGCGCATCGCCGCGTTCGGCTCCACGGCCAGGGCCGGATGCCCGGCCTGCAGGAACAGGCGGGTGGAGATGCCGGTGCCGGCGCCGATGTCGGCGACCAGCGCATCGCGCGCCACGCCCAGCTCGCCGTGCACCCAGTCCAGCAGCGCCGCCGGATAGCTGGGGCGGTAGCGCACGTAATCGGCGACGCGGTCGCTGAAGCGTTCCCGCGGCGCGGCGGCGTCCCGGCTCACGACTGGGTGCTGGCGAACCAGGCCAGCCCGCCGAAGAACAGCACGAAGGCCAGCACGGCCAGCACGGCCAGCACCACCGCGGCCCAGCCCAGGATCAGCCCGCCCACCGCCAGGCCATCGCCCTGGAAGCGCTGCGGCTGGCGGCGGATCTCCGCCCTGGCCAGATGCCCGGTGATGATTGCGCCGAGGCTGCCGAGCACCGGCATCAAGGTCCAGCCGAGAATGCCGGCGATCAGGCTGACCACCGCCAGGGAATTGGTCTCGCGCACCTGACTCATCGCTGTCGCTCCTTGCAGAAGGAAAGGGGGCGGCGGCCGCAGGGTGCGGGCCGCCGCGCTCGCCGCGTTACAGATCGAACTTGATGCCCTGCGCCAGCGGCAGCGAGTCGGAGTAGTTGATCGTGTTGGTCTGCCGGCGCATGTACACCTTCCACGCGTCCGAGCCGGATTCGCGGCCGCCGCCGGTGTCCTTCTCGCCGCCGAAGGCGCCGCCGATCTCGGCGCCGGAGGTGCCGATGTTGACGTTGGCGATGCCGCAGTCGCTGCCGGCCGCGGACAGGAACTTCTCCGCCGCCTTCAGATTCTGGGTGAAGATCGACGAGGACAGGCCCTGCGGCACGCCGTTCTGCATGTCGATGGCCTCGTCCAGGGTGCTGTACTTCATCACGTACAGGATCGGCGCGAAGGTTTCGTGCTGGACCACTTCATCGCTGTTCTTCAGGCCGGTGACGATGGCCGGCAGCACGAAGTTGCCCGGGCGGTCCAGGGCGGTGCCGCCGGTCTCGATGGTACCGCCGGCGGCCTTGGCCTTGGCGATCGAGTCCAGGAACTGCTCGACCGCGCCGCGGCTGTTCAGCGGGCCCATCAGGTTGGCAGGGTCGGTGGGATCGCCGATCTTGCCTTCGACCTGCTTGTAGGCTTTGACCAGGGTGGCCAGCACGGTGTCGTAGATCGATTCGTGCACGATCAGCCGGCGCGTGGTGGTGCAGCGCTGGCCGGCGGTGCCGACGGCGCCGAACACGATGCCGGGCACCGCCAGCTTCAGGTCGGCGCTCTCGTCGAGGATGATCGCGTTGTTGCCGCCCAGCTCCAGCAGGCAGCGGCCCAGCCGGCGCGCGCACTTCTCGGCGACGACGCGGCCGACCTGGGTGGAGCCGGTGAAGCTGATCAGCGGGACGCGGGTGTCCTCGACCAGGCGCTCGGACAGGGCCACGCCGGCGTCGTTGATCAGGAAGAAGATGTCCGGGAAGCCGGCGTCGCGCAGCGCCTCGTTGCAGATCTTCATCGACGCGATCGCGGTCAGCGGGGTCTTGTTGGACGGCTTCCAGATGCAGATGTCGCCGCAGATCGCCGCCAGGAACGCGTTCCAGCTCCACACCGCGACCGGGAAATTGAACGCGCTGATGATGCCGACCAGGCCCAGCGGCTGGTACTGCTCGTACATGCGGTGGCCGGGGCGCTCCGAATGCAGGGTGTAGCCGTACAGCATGCGGCTCTGGCCGACCGCGAAATCGGCGATGTCGATCATCTCCTGCACTTCGCCGTCGCCTTCCGGCTTGCTCTTGCCCATTTCCAGCGCGACCAGCGAGCCCAGTGCGTCCTTGTGCTTGCGCAGCGCTTCGCCGCACAGCCGCACCGCTTCGCCGCGGCGCGGCGCCGGGGTGGTGCGCCAGACCTTGAACGCGGCCTGGGCGCGGGCGATCACCGTTTCGTAGTCCTGCTCGGTGGTGGCCTGGACGTCGGCGATGATGTCGTTGCTCGACGGGTTGAGCGGCTGCAGCACGCCGGCGCCGGTGGCGCTGGACCACTCGCCATTGCCGAGATAGGTGCCGGAGTTGGTGGCGGCGAGGCCGAGCGCCTTGAGCAGGTCAGCGGACATGGAATCTCCTGGGTTCGTTGCGACAGGGAAGGCGACCGCAGGCGGGGGACGCGGGACGCGCAGCCGGCAATTTTAGCAGACCGGACGCATCCGGCCGCCGCCGCTGGCGGGGGCGGCTGGCGAGCGAAAAAAACGCGTGGGCATGCCGTAGAATCCCCGCCAGGCCAATGGCCCCGTAGCTCAGCTGGATAGAGCGGTCCCCTCCTAAGGGACAGGTCGTGCGTTCGAATCGCGCCGGGGTCACCATTTCGTGCATGCCGTCCGCCGCGGCCGCGGCGCCGCCAGCGGCCATCGCGTTGCCTGCCCATGCATCCTGCGCAGCGGCCGCGATGGTGAGTCGCGCGGTGTCCGATCTGTCTGCAATAACGTCCTCTACACCTTGTACCGACGCGGCCTGAGCATCGTCCTGCGTAGGCTGCGTCCGTCGGCCACTGCGCTTGGCGGCGATTCGCGCCGCGAACTCTACTTATTGCAGTGCCGATGGACGACGAGGACGGAGTCGCCTCCGCCATGTCCGCCACCAGCGTCCCGACCGCAACTCCGTGCGGCGGGACGATCGCCGCCGCGCATCGGCGGTCCTGATCGCCTCGGGCCTGGCGTGATCGCCGGCTTGCCGGCACGCCCGCAGCGATTCCCGCCCCTATGCGAAGCAGGAGTCACAGATGAAAACAGCGATGAAGATGGTCCTGGTCGGTTCGATGCTGGCCGCGCTTGCGGCCTGCAAGCGCGACGGCGACCAACCGGCCACCGATCCGAATGCGGCCAACCCGCCCGCAGCGGCCGACGGCAGCCCGGCAGGCGGCAGCACCGCCCCGGCCGGCACCACCAGCGGCGATGCCAGCGGCACCGCGACCGGGCAGGGCACGATGCAGGGCCAGGACGCGTCGCAGGGCGTACCGCCGACCACGACGTCTCCGACCAGCCCGACTACCCCCCAGGATCTTGCGAACCCGGATCCGCAGCAGCAGCCGCCGACCGATCAGAAGCAGCAGTAAAGGTTGCGCAAAACGCGCGGCGCCGGCGGCGTCGCGCGTTCGCTGCGCGCCGACGCTCAGGCCCGGGTGGACGGCGTTGCGTGTCGCTCGGTGCACCCTGCTTGGCGCCCTTAACGTCGTGTTTCCTGGCTTGGCGCGATAGTCACTTTTGCAACCGTTTGCCAGGGCCGCAGCGCCGATGCTGCGGTCGCACACGCGGCGCTTGACAGCGCCCCGGCGCATGATGTCCTCTTGCGTCCATGCCTCTGGTCTTCGCCCCTATCGCCATCTCGCTTCCGCGCTCGCTTCGGCACGCGGCGGGCGCTGCTGCGGGCATTACCACCGGTATTACCACCCTCACCATTCGCCCGGTGCGGCCCGTCGTCTTCGTCTGATCGTCGAACACCACGGCCCCGCACCCGGATCAGGATGCGGGGGAATCCCTCAGCCTGATGCGAGCGGGGCCTCCACTCCGAGGTCTTCCATGTCGCCCCCCGCCGTCGCTCCTGCTGTCGCCGCTTCGCCTGATTCCGCCGTCGATCCCGCGCTCGCCGCCGCCACCGTCGTGCACAAGTTCGGCGGCACCTCGGTGGCCGATGCCGAACGCTACCGTCATGTCGCGCAACTGCTGTTGGCGCGTCCGGAACGTCTCCAGGTCACCGTCGTCTCGGCGATGAAGGGCGTCACCGATGCGTTGATCGGCCTAGCCGAACTGGCCGCGCGCGGCCACGGCGACTGGCGCGAGCGCTGGCACGAGACCCGTGCCCGCCATCGCGCCGCCGCAGTGGCCTTGCTCGGCGAACATGCCGGCGCCACGGTCGAATGGCTGGACGCGCGCTTCGAGCACCTGGCCGAGATCCTCGCTGCGCTGGCGGTGATCGGCGAACTGCCGCGGGAAGTGCTGGACCGCGTGCAGGGGCTGGGCGAGGTGTACTCGGCGCAGCTGCTCGGCGACCACCTGCGTGCGCTGGGCGAGGAGTGTGCGGTGCTGGATGCGCGCGAGGTCTTGGTGGTCGATCGCGGCGAACTGGGCGTGGACGTGGACTGGTCCGCCAGCGCGCAGCGCCTGGCGCAATGGCGCGCGGAGCACCCGCAGCCGCGCATCGTGGTCACCGGCTTCGTCGCCCGCGACCGCGCCGGCCGCATCACCACCCTCGGCCGCAACGGCAGCGACTACTCCGGCGCGATCTTCGCCGCGCTGTTCGACGCCGCCGAGCTGCACATCTGGACCGACGTCGACGGCGTGCTTTCGGCGGACCCGCGGGTCGTGCCCGAAGCGGTGCAACTGGAAACGCTCAGCTACGACGAAGCCTGCGAACTGGCCTATTTCGGCGCCAAGGTGGTGCATCCGCAGACCATGTCGCCGGCGATCGAACGCGGCCTGCCGATCATCATCCGCAACACCTTCCAGCCCGAGCACCCGGGCACCCGCATCACCGCCAGCAGCGCCACCAGCGGCCCGATCAAGGGGCTGACGCTGAGCCCGGACCTGGCCGTGCTCAACCTCGAAGGCACCGGCCTGATCGGCGTGCCCGGCACCGCCGAGCGCGTGTTCGCCGCACTGCGCAACGCGCGGGTGTCGGTGGTGATGATCTCGCAAGGGTCGTCCGAACATTCCATCTGCTGCGTGGTGCGCCAGAACGAGGCCGAACGTGCGCGCGACGCGGTGCTCTCCGCGTTCGCCCACGAACTGGTGGTGGGCCAGGTGCAGCGCGTGCAGTTGACCACCGGCATCAGCGTGCTGGCCGCGGTCGGCGACGGCATGACCGGGCAGCCCGGCGTGGCCGCGCGGCTGTTCGAGTCGTTGGGCCGCGCCCAGGTCAACATCCTGGCGATCGCGCAGGGCTCGTCCGAGCGCAACATCTCGGTGGCCATCGACAGCGCGCACGCGACCAAGGCGCTGCGCGCCGCGCATGCCGGCTTCTGGCTGTCGCCGCAGACCTTCTCGGTCGGCGTGATCGGGCCGGGCAACGTCGGTGCGGCGCTGCTGGACCAGTTGCGCGCCGCGCAGCCGCAACTGCTGGCCAAGGCCAACCTCGACCTGCGCCTGCGCGCGGTCGCCTCGCGCAGCACGATGCGCCTGGAGCCGCGGGCCTTCGCCG
>NZ_AQOI01000557.1:0-1319 GCF_000364665.1 Xanthomonas sp. SHU 199 | reverse complement strand
GCCGCCGGCCAGCAGCCGACCGACCTGGACGCGTTCACCGCGCACCTGCTGTCGGCGCATCTGCCGCATGCGGTGATCATCGACTGCAGCGGCAGCGCCGACGTCGCCGACCGCTACGCCGGCTGGCTGGCCGCCGGCATCCACGTGGTGACCCCGAACAAACAGGCCGGTGCCGGGCCGCTGCCGCGCTTCCACGCCATCCGCGCCGCGGCCGCCGCCAGCGGCGCGCGCTTCCGCTACGAAGCCACGGTCGGTGCCGGCCTGCCGGTGATCACCACCTTGCGCGACCTGGTCGATACCGGCGACGCGGTCACCGCGATCGAAGGCATCTTCTCCGGCACCCTGGCCTGGCTGTTCAACAAGTACGACGGCAGCGTGCCGTTCGCGCAACTGGTGGCCGAGGCGCGCGGTATGGGCTATACCGAACCGGACCCGCGCGACGACCTGTCCGGCACCGACGTGGCGCGCAAGCTGGTGATCCTGGCGCGCGAGGCCGGGCACGAGCTGAGCCTGGAGGACGTGGCGGTGGAAAGCCTGGTGCCGGAAGCGTTGCGCCAGGCCAGCGTGGACGATTTCATGGCGCGCCTGCACGAGGTCGATGCGGTGTTCGCGCAGCGCCTGCAGGCGGCCAGGGCGCGCGGCTGCGTGCTGCGTTACGTGGCGCGGCTGGCGCCGGGCCATGCACCCAGCGTGGGCCTGGTGGAGCTGCCGGCCGACCATGCCTTCGCCAACCTGCGCCTGACCGACAACGTGGTGCAGTTCACTACCCGCCGCTACTGCAACAATCCGCTGGTGGTGCAGGGGCCGGGCGCCGGCCCGGAAGTGACCGCCGCCGGTGTGTTCGCCGACCTGCTGCGGGTCGCGGCGGGCGAGGGCGCGCGCCTGTGAGCCGGATGCAGACGCTGGCAGCGAGCGCCGTGGGCACGGCCGCGCTGCCGACGCAGGCGCGCGCGTTCGCGCCGGCCTCGGTGGCCAACGTCGCGGTGGGCTTCGACCTGCTCGGCTATGCGGTGGAGGGTGTCGGCGACACGGTGACGGTGCGCCGCATCGACGCGCCGGAGGTGCGCATCGCCGCGATCCGTGGCACCACCGTGGCCTTGCCATTGGAGGCCGCACGCAACACCGCCGGTGCCGCGTTGATGTCGCTGCGCGAGGCGTTGGCGCTGCCGTTCGGTTTCGAACTGGAGATCGACAAGGGCATCCCGCTCAGCTCCGGCATGGGCGGCTCGGCCGCCTCGTGCGTGGCCGCGCTGGTGGCGGCCAATGCCTTGCTTGCCGCGCCGCTGTCGCGCGATGGACTGTATGGCTACGCGCTGGAT
>NZ_AQOI01000556.1:0-748 GCF_000364665.1 Xanthomonas sp. SHU 199 | reverse complement strand
CGGTGGCCAGCGGCAGCCGCCACGGCGACAACCTCGGCCCGATGCTGCTGGGCGGGCTAGTGTTGTCGACCCTGGAGCGGCTGGTGCCGGTGCCGGTGCCGAGCGGCTGGCACAGCCTGCTGGTGCACCCGGACGCGACGCTGGAGACGCGCCACGCGCGCGCGGCGTTGGCCGGGGAGTACCGGCTCGGCGAGTTCGTGGCGCAGAGCGCGAACCTGGCGTTGGTGCTGGCGGGCTGTCATGCCGGCGACGAGTCCCTGGTGCGCGCCGGCCTGCGCGACGTGCTGATCGAGCCGCGCCGCGCGCCGCTGATCGTCGGCTTCGACGCGGCCAAGGCGGCGGCGCTGGCGGCGGGGGCGATGGGTGCGGGCATTTCCGGCGCTGGTCCGAGTGTGTTCGCCTGGTTCGCCAGCCGTGCCGAGGCCGAGGCCGCGGCACCGGCGGTGCAGGCGGCTTTCGCAGATGCGGGCTTCGGCAGCCAGCATTGGGTCTCGCCGCTGCAGTGTCCGGGCGCGGCGTTGCTGTAGCCACTTATTGGAGCGGTGCGTTGTCCGTGCCGCTGTTGCTGTCGCTAGTGTCGTTGCTGTTGCCGATTTCGAATTTGCTTTTGTTGTCGCTGTCGCTCTGGTCTTTGCTTTGCTTTTGCTTTGTTGTTGCTGTTGCTGTTGCCGTACAGGGTTCCCTTCCGAAGCGGCGGCCATCGCGGGGAAATACCCGAAGGGCGGCGTACATGGATGTACGCCGTCCG
>NZ_AQOI01000555.1:0-454 GCF_000364665.1 Xanthomonas sp. SHU 199 | reverse complement strand
TAGCGCGTGCGGCGTTCGCCGCATCGCGGGTGGCGCGGGCCTGGTCCAGTTGCGCGCGCGACACGTATTGCGCCCCGGCCAGGGACGCATAGCGGCGATAGCTGGCCTCGGCTTCGTCGGCGCTGGCCGTCGCGGCACGCACTTGCGCCTGCGCACTGGCCACACCGGCGCGCTGTTCCACTGCGCTGAGTTGCAGCAGCACCTGGCCGGCGGCGACCCGGTCGCCCACGTCCACCGCGACGCTGCGCACGCGCCCGCCGGTCTGCGCACTCAGATCGGCGTACTCCACCGCGGTCACGACGCCGTCCCAGGAGCGCGATGCCATCGCCGCGGGCTCCACCGGCACGGTCGCCAGCGCCGGCAACGGCGGCGGCGCGAGGCTTTCGGCGTCATGGCGACAGCCAGCGAGCGCCAGCGCCGCGAGCGCCACGAGCGCGCCCACCAGGGGCGCGCG
>NZ_AQOI01000554.1:0-2211 GCF_000364665.1 Xanthomonas sp. SHU 199 | reverse complement strand
GGCAGGTGCGGCAAGCGTTCCGCGCCGCCGTCCAGCACGCCAGGCACAGCGGATCGCCCAACGAAGCACACGCATGATCGAACTCCAGAGGAAAGGGCGCATCCGCGCCGTCGGTGGGCACCCCACCGCGGCAGATCGGGCGCGGCCGCCCGAGGCTGGCCGCGAGATAAATTAGAATTTTCTTATATTAGAGTCAACTGATATGATGGGCGCACTTTCCCGCCGAGCACCCCCAATGCCCGCCTCCTCCGCCCAAGTCCTGGTCGACCGCGCACGCGCGCAGATCCACGAAACCCCTGCCCACACCGATGCCGCCGCCACGCCGCTGCCCGGCGAGTGGATCATCGACGTGCGCGAACCCGGCGAGTTCGCCATGGGCCACCTGCCCAACGCCATCAACATCCCGCGCGGCATCCTCGAATTCCGTCTCGACGCCGATCCGGCGCTGGCCCGACGCGACCAGCCGATCCTGCTGTACTGCGCCAGCGGCGGCCGCTCCACGCTGGCGGCGCTGAGCCTGCAGCATCTCGGCTACACCGCGGTGCGCTCGCTGACCGGCGGCTTCCTGGGCTGGACCGCGGCCGGTGGCCCTGTCGATTTCTGAGCCCATGCCGCGCCGCGCCGCAACCGCCCTGGACCCTGCCGCAATGCGCGCGCACGCCAACGAGGCGGCGCGCCTGCTGAAGGCGCTCGGCAACGAGAAGCGGCTGCTGCTGCTGTGCCTGCTGGTGGACCACGAGCAATCGGTCGGCGAGCTCAACGCACGTGTGGAGCTGAGCCAGTCGGCGCTGTCGCAACACCTGGCGCTGCTGCGCGAGGATGGACTGGTGCAGACCCGCCGCGAGGGTCAGACCATCTATTATTCGCTGGTGCCCGGCCCGGTGCAGCGCATCCTCGAGGTGTTGCACGGCATCTACTGCAGCGCCGCGCCACCTGCCGCCACCCGGAGCGATCGATGAGCCAGCATCCGCACGTCCACGCCTTCCACCATGCCGGTTCCGGCACCTGGAGCTACGTGGTCGAGGATGGCCACGACGCCGCGGTGATCGACCCGGTGGTGGGCTACGACCCGCAGACCGGCGCACTGGACGACGCACCGGCGCAGGCGTTGGCCGCGTGCCTGGACGCGCGCGGACTGCACCTGCGCTGGATTCTCGAGACCCACGCCCACGCCGATCATGTCTCCGCCGCGCAGTGGTTCAAGCAGCGCTGGCCGCAGGCGACGCTGGCGATCGGCGACGGCATCCGCGAGGTGCGCGCCCGTTTCGCGCCGCAGTTCGGCCTGGACGCAGATGCGCAGGCGCGCTGCGGCTTCGATCACCTGCTCGCCGATGGCGAGCGTTTCGCGATCGGCAGTGTGCAGGCGCAGGTGATCGCCGTGCCAGGCCATACTGGCGACAGCGTCGCCTACCTGATCGGCGATGCGCTTTTCCCGGGCGATTCGCTGTTCATGCCCGACAGCGGCACCGCACGCTGCGATTTCCCCGGCGGCGACGCGGCCACGCTGTACCGTTCGATCCAGCGGCTGTACGCGCTGCCGGCGGCGACGCGCGTGTTCGTGTGCCACGACTACGGCGCAGGCGGCCGCGCGGTGGCCTGCCAGACCAGCATCGACGAACAGCGCCGCAGCAACATCCATGTGCGCGATGGCATCGACGAAGCGGCCTTCGTGGCCTTGCGCCAGGCGCGCGATGCGACGCTGGCCGAGCCGCGGCTGATGCAGCCGTCGGTGCGCGCCAACATCCAGGCCGGCCGCACCGACGACCTGGCGCCGCCGGCGGCGTGAGCAGGCAGCGCGCCGCCGGCGCGCTAGGATGCGGAGTTGCGACAGCGCTGCGCGACCGTACGCGTGCGCCGCCGCGCCCTGCCGCATTGCCTACCTGCCCCCGCTGGAGTGACCCATGACCCGACCGCTGCGCCGCCTGCTGTGCCTGTGCACCTTGATCGTCGCCACCGCGATCGCGCCGGTCTCGGCGCAGACGCCGCTGACCGTGTTCGCCGCCGCCAGCCTCAAGGAATCGCTGGACGAGGCCGCCAGCGCCTACCAGCGCACCCATGGCACCCCCGTGCAGGTGTCCTACGCCGCCAGTTCCACGCTGGCCCGGCAGGTGGAACAGGGCGCGCCGGCGGACGTGTTCGTCTCCGCCGACCAGGAGTGGATGGACTACCTGCAGCAGCGCAAGTTGATCGATCCGGCACTGCGCCGCGACC
>NZ_AQOI01000553.1:0-11587 GCF_000364665.1 Xanthomonas sp. SHU 199 | reverse complement strand
GGTGCTGGTGGCGCCGGCCGCCAGCAAGGCACAGGTCGACCTGCGCAAACCCGGCGCGCTGCTCGCCGCGCTCGGCGCGCAGGGGCGCCTGGCGGTCGGCCAGACCGCCAGTGTGCCGGCCGGCAAGTACGCGCGCGCCGCACTGCAGGCGCTGGGTCAGTGGGACAGCGTGCAGCCGCGCCTGGCCGAGAGCGAGAGCGTGCGCAGCGCGCTGATGCTGGTGGCGCGCGGCGAAGCGCCGCTGGGCATCGTCTACGGGTCCGACGCCCAGGCCGAGCCCAAGGTGCGGGTGGTGGCGACCTTTCCGGCCGACAGCCACGCGCCGATCGTGTATCCGGTGGCGCCGCTGCGGGCGAGCGCGCAGGCGAAGAGCGCTGCCGATTTCGTGCGTTGGCTGGGCACGCCACCGGCACAGGCGATCTTCCGTCGCCACGGTTTCTCGCTCGCCCGTTGAGGCCTGGCGTTGTTCGACTTCACCGCGCAGGAACTGACCGCGATCGCGCTGAGCGTCAAGGTCGCGCTGGTCGCGGCGCTGGCCAGCCTGCCGTTCGCCGTGGCCTGCGGCTGGCTGCTGGCGCGGCGCCGCTTCTTCGGCAAATCGTTGCTGGACGCGCTGCTGCACCTGCCGCTGGTGATGCCGCCGATCGTCACCGGCTACGCGCTGCTGCAACTGTTCGGCCTGCAGGGGCCGATCGGCGGCTGGCTGTTCGAGCATCTGGGCGTGCAGTTCGCGTTCCGCTGGACCGGCGCGGCGCTGGCCAGCGCAGTGATGGGCTTCCCGCTGATGGTGCGGGCGATCCGCCTGGCCCTGGAGTCCACCGACCGTCGCCTGGAAGCGGCGGCCGCCACGCTCGGCGCCGGCCCATGGCGCGTGTTCTTCACCATCACCCTGCCGCTGGCATGGCCGGGCGTGGTCGCCGGCGGCGTGCTCGGCTTCGCCAAGGCGTTGGGCGAGTTCGGCGCCACCATCACCTTCGTCTCCAATATCCCTGGACAGACCCAGACCCTGGCCTCGGCGATCTACAGCCTGCTGCAGGTGCCCGGCGCCGAAGCCGGCATCTGGCGGCTGGCGGCGGTGGCGCTGGCGATCTCGCTGGGCGCGCTGCTGGCTTCCGAGTGGCTGGTGCGACGCCAGCGCGGCACCGAGGTGGACGCATGAGCCGCGCAACCGCCCGGAGCCGACGCCGATGCTGAGCATCGACCTGCATCTGCAGCGCGGGCGTTTCGCCCGCCACGTGCGCATCGAGGAACAGGCGCGCGTGGTCGCCCTGGTCGGTCCGTCCGGCGCCGGCAAGACCAGCCTGCTCAACGCCATCGCCGGGGTGCTGCCGCCGCGCGGCGGGCGCATCGCCATCGATGGCCGGGTGCTGTACGACAGCGCTGCCGGCATCGACCTGCCGGCGCATCGCCGTGGCATCGGCTACGTGTTCCAGGACGCGCGCCTGTTCCCGCACATGGACGTGCGCCGCAACCTCGGCTATGGCCGCCACGGCCGCGGCAAGCCGGCGCGCTTCGCACTCGATGCGGTGGTCGAGCTGCTCGGCATCGGCGCGCTGCTGGAGCGGCGCCCCGACACGCTCTCCGGCGGCGAAGCGCAGCGCGTGGCGATCGGCCGCGCGCTGCTGTCGCAGCCGTCGCTGCTGCTGTTCGACGAACCGTTGTCGGCGCTGGACGCCGACCGCCGCAGCGACCTGATCCCGTACCTGCAGCGCGTGCGCGACGACGTGCGCCTGCCGATGCTCTACGTCAGCCACCAGGCCGAGGAAGTGGCGCGCATCGCCGACGCGGTGCATCGGCTGGACTGACGCCGACATCGCGTTCACCCAGGCCGGCGAGACTGAAGGCCCCACCACGGCAGACTGCGCATGCGCCGCTACCGCAAGCTCGACTTCCCCACCCAGGACGTCCGCCGCTTCCTCGAGCCCGGCCCGGTGGTGCTGGTCAGTTCGGCCTGGAAGCAGCAACGCGACGTGATGACCCTGGGCTGGCACATGGTGCTGGAGTTCTCGCCCTCGCTACTGGCCTGCTGCATTTCCAGCGCCAACCACAGCTTCGACCTGATCCGACGCAGCAAGCAATGCGTGATCAACCTGCCAACTGCCGACCTGGTCGACACCGTGGTCGGCATCGGCAATACCAGCGGTGCGGACCTGGACAAGTTCGCGCACTTCGGCCTCACCGCGGTGCCCGCCACGCACGTGGCGGCGCCGCTGATCGCCGAGTGCTACGCCAGCTTCGAATGCCGCCTGCACGACGGCAGCCAGATCGGCAAACATGGCCTGTTCGTATGGAAGGTGGTCAAGGCGCACGTCGCCGCCTCGCCCAAGCGGCCGCGCACCCTGCACTACCGGGGCGACGGCCGCTTCATGCTGTCAGGCGCGGAGATCTCGCGGCGGCGCCTGTTCAAGCCGGAGATGCTGTAGTTCCCGGCAACGGGCAAGGCAGACCGCACGCGGCGATCGCGGCGCTCAGCGCGCGCCGCCGACGCGCCCCGACTGCAGGCTGGCCTTGCCCTGTCGGACCTCGAAGGTGAACGCGTAGGCCAGCGTCACCGGCACCTCCTGCACCGACTGCGCATCGTCGCAGCGCCCGTCCTGCGCCGGCCGCTGCACCGGATCGGCATAGGTACAGATCGCCGCCGGCACGAAGCGCCAGTGCGCGACCGCGTCCTGCACCGCCTGCAGCAGATCGGCCATCTCCGGCTGCGCGCCCGCGCTGCAGTCCGGGCGATCGTTCAACAGGGCGCTGCGCTCCACCATGCCTTGCGCGGACAGGATCACCCGCACGCAGACCGTGGTCGGGGCCAACGTGCGGCGCGGCGACGCGCTCGGCAACTGCGGCGTCGGCGCCTGCAGCGGTTGCGGCATGCGGAACACTTCCTGCGGCTGCATCCGATACGACTGCACCGCCGCCGCACCGGACGCCGCGCCGAATCCTGTTTCCAGCATGCGCTGATCCACCGAGTCGATGCGCTGGGTCGGTTGCGGCGCCTCTTTCGGCACGTGGCTGGCGCAGCCGGAAAGGACCAGCGCCAGCAGCATGCCGGCCCGCCCGTGCGCACTCATCGCACGGTCCGCGCCATGCCGCACAGCGGCGCGGCGCCGCCCTTGCCGGAGAACACCTTGTCGCACAAGCTCGCCAAGGTGTCGCCAGCATCCTCGCCCAGGCGATACCAGCGGTAGTTCGCAGCATCGGCGACGCCAGCCGGCGCCTGCTCGGGGTACATTTCCACATCAAACGCGACCGGAATCTTCAGGCGGCTGGCCACAGCGCGTCCGTGCGCAGTCGCCGGCGAGAAGCGCCACTTCCAGGCCGCGGTGACCGCGGCAGCATCCAAAACTGCGCTACCGCTGCCATGATCCAGCACGCGCACGGCGCTCGGCGCCCCGTGCGCATCCACGTCGACCAGCAGGACCAGCTTGCCGGAGACGCCGGCACGCACCGCTTCATCCGGGTATTTCGGGGGCGGCATGTCGATTACCTTGGCAGGCCGCGCTCCGGTCCGCGCGGCGACCACCGACGCCTGCTGCACCGATCGTGCCGACGTGCCATCCACCTCGCTCGCGGCAAGATCGCGTGCCACGCCCGTGGCATCTGTTCCAGTTGGCAACGCCAGTGCCATCGCACTCCCGCTCAACGCGGCCAGCGTCACCGCCGCGAGGCCCAGACGACGCCGCCAACCGCACACCGCCGGACGCCGCAGCAAGGCAATGCGCTGGCACAGGACGCTGCCCGCCTGCCAATGGCACCCCACCGGCAAGGCCAGCGCGTCCAACTGGGTCTGCAGCATCGCCTCGGCGTAGTGCCGGCGCGTGCCGGGATGGCGAACCAGCACCGCGGCATCGCAGGCCAGTTCCTGATCCAGGCGGAAACGCGTGGCGGCCCAGTGCAGCAGCGGATTGAACCAGTACACGCAGCGCAGCACGGCGAGCAGCAGATTGCTGCGGGTGTCGCCGCGGGCGATATGCATGCGTTCGTGCGCCAGCACCAGTTGCGCCTGCGGCGGCGGATAGCGCGCGGCGAAGTCCATCGGCACCACCACTTGCGGCTGCCACGCACCCAGCACCAGCGGCCCATGCAGCGCATGCTCGGCGACCAGCACGCCATCCTCGCCAGGCTGCAAGCGACCCAGGCTGCGTCGGTAGCGGCGCTGCTGCCGCCACAGCACGGTCGCCGAGGCCAGCGCACCCGCCAGCCACAACGAAAGCAACCAGACCGTGGCCTGTCCGCTCGCCGACACGCCGTCGCCTACCGACATCTGCGCCCGTGTCACGCCGACCAGCACCGCCGGCATGTCCAGCGCCAAGCCCGCCGGCAACGCTGGACGCCAGCCGCTCGGCAACAGTGCCGCCAGCAGCGCCAATGGCACCGCGATCCATAGCGCGTAGGCGATGCCGGCGCCGAACGCGCGCCGCATCGGCACGCGCAATGCCAGCACCGCCGCGATGGCCACGCTGACGACCAGCGCGGTACTCCCGAGGTCCCTCACGATCCCGTCAATGCTCATCGTCCAGCTCCTGGATCAGTCGTTTGAGTTCGGCGATATCGGCATCGCTGAGCTTGCCGCGTTCGCTGAAGTGCGCCACCAACGGCGCGATACGGCCGCCGAACAGGCGGTCGAGCAGGCCTTCGCTCTGTTGCTGCACCCACTGCGCGCGCTGCAGCAGGGGCGTGTACAGATAGCGGCGGCCTTGTTTGTCGGCGCGGATCGCGCCCTTGTTGAGCAAGCGGTTGAGCAGGGTCTTGACCGTGGGTTCGGCCCAGCCGCCATGCCCGGACAAGGCGGCGAACACCTCTTCGGCGCTGAGCGGGTGCCGCTCCCACAGCACCTCCATGACCACGGCTTCCGCATCGCTGATCGACATTGCGTTTACGCCCGTAAATTTTCACTGATTACGCGCGTAAACAGAACGCATGTCAAGTGTTTTTTGCGCAACGACCGATGCCCTGGCGATCGGCATGCCCCCATGCCCGGAGGTCGTCGCTGCCAATCGCGTACGCCGCGGCACCGCGCGTATCGGTCGCGCATCACGATCGACGCAATCGCCGGCACACCCTCTAAGCTATGCCGATGACCGATCATCTCGACGACCTCGACGCCGCTGCCGACCTGATCCTGCAGCGCATCGCCGGCCCGCTGCGCGTGGGCGCACCGCTGGGCCTGGGCAAGCCGCATCGCCTGCTCAACGCGCTGTACGAGCGCATCGAACACGATCCGACGCGGCCGTTGCAGATCTACACCGCACTCTCGCTCAATCCGCCGGCGCCCGGCGGCGGGCTGCAGGGTCGTTTCGCGCGGCCGTTCGTGCAGCGCCACTTCGGCGAGGACTTCCCGCGCCTGCGCTACGTGCAGGCGATGCAGCGCGATGCGCTGCCGGCACATGTCCAGGTCGAAGAGTTCTACATGCAGTCCGGCGCGTTGCTGCGCTCGACCCAGGCGCAGCGCAGCTACACCAGCCTCAACTACACCCATGCCGCCGATGCGGTGGCGCAGCGTGCGCCGAACCTGATCGTGCAGAAGGTGGCGCGCGAACCCGACGGCACCCGGCTGTCGTTCTCGTGCAACAACGACATCACCCAGGACACCCTGGCCGCAGTGCAGCGGCGCGGCCTGCCGCGGCCGCTGCTGGTGGCCGAAGTCGATCCGCAGTTGCCGTGGATCGGCGGCTGCGCGGCGGTGGAGCCGAGCTTCTTCGACGTGGTGGTGACGCCGCCGGGGCCGTCTCCGCGCCTGTTCGGGCTGCCGCGGCAGCCGGTCGCCGACGCCGATTACGCCATCGGCCTGTACGCCAGCACGCTGGTGCGCGACGGCGGCACCCTGCAGATCGGCATCGGCACCCTGGCCGATGCGCTGTGCCACGCGCTGGTGCTGCGGCATACCGACAACGCGCGCTACCGGCAGGTGCTGGCGGCGCTGGATCCGGAACTGGAGCGGCATCCGGCGGTACGCGAATGCGGCGGCCTGGAGCCGTTCGCGGTCGGCCTGTTCGGCTGCAGCGAGATGCTCAACGAGGGCTTCCGGCAACTGGTCCAGTGCGGGGTGATCCGGCGCAAGGTGCTCGACGACGCGCCGCTGCTGCAGCGCGTGGCCGACGGCACTGCCGATGCGCAGGACCTGCAGCGTCTGGAGCGCGAGGGCGAATACCTGCAAGGCGCGTTCTACCTGGGTTCGCCGGAGTTCTACGCCTGGCTGCGCGACATGGCTCCGCAGGCGCGCGCGGCGATCGGCATGCGCCGCATCAGCGAGATCAACCAGCTCTACGGCGACGAGGCATTGCGCCGGGTACAGCGGCGCGAGGCGCGCTTCTTCAACTCGTGCATGATGGCCACCGCGCTCGGCGCGGCGGTGTCCGATGCATTGGACGATGGTCGCGTGGTGTCCGGCGTCGGCGGCCAGTACAACTTCGTGTCCATGGCGCACGCGCTGGACGACGCGCGCAGCGTGCTGATGTTCCGCGCCGTCCGCAGCGATGCCGGCGCAACGCAGTCGAACGTGCGCTGGAACTACGGCCATACCACCATTCCGCGGCACCTGCGCGACCTCTACGTCAACGAGTACGGCATCGCCGACCTGCGCGGCCTGACCGACGAGGACTGCATCGCGGCGATGGTCGGGATCGCCGACGTGCAGGCCCAACCCGCGTTGCTGGAGACGGCGAAGGCCAACGCCAAGCTGGCCGCCGACTTCGCTGCACCCACGCACTGGCAACGCAATCAGGCTGCGCGGGTGCGCGACGCGCTGGCGCCGTTCCGCCGCGACGGCACCCTGCCCGACTATCCGCTGGGCAGCGATTTCACCGAGGTCGAGCAGCGCCTGCTGCGCGCCCTGTCCTGGCTGCAGCAGCACACCGCCAGCACCGGCGCCAAGCTGAAGACGGTGGCCAGCGCGGTGCTGGCGCGTCCCGCGGCGGATGCCGCCTGCATGCAGCGCATGGGGCTGGACGCGCCGCGCAGCCTCGGCGAACGGCTGGAAGCGACGTTGCTGGCATTCGCCCTGCAGCACACGCGCACGCCGCAATGACGCACGCAAAGCAACGGCAGGGAGCCACCCGGCGACGCAGGGTTTACGTGCAGAAGCGGCTCGACGTGCCCTGGGCCGACAGCCGCAACGCGCGCGATCGGGAATGCCCGTCGCGGCCAAGCCGCTCTCGCAACAACGACAACGCTTCGCACTGAGTTGCGGCAAAAGCGCATCGCCGACGGTGCTTGTCCAAACCAGCCGCAACAACGTGACGACGGTCATGCGTGCATAGGACACCGCGCACGATCGTGGCACGCCGCCGGCCATGACACGATTTGGCAACACCCGCGTCAACTCCACTCGGGATGCTGTCGAGATATCGTTACCAAGCGTGGCCACGATGTTCCCCCAACGTTCTGTCCTGATGTCGTCGAAACTCCGCAGCGCGCCAGCTGCGCTGCGCGCCCTGCTGGCGGTGTTGGCGCTGTTGCCATCTGCGCTGTGCGCCGCACCCAGGCTTAGCGACCTGCAGTACATCGGCAGCCACAACAGCTACCACGCCGGCTTCGCGCCCAGCGAAGCGGCGCTGTGGAAACGCCTGGATCCGGCCACGTTCGCGGTGCTGGACTATCGGCATCCGCCGTTGACGCAGCAACTGGACGACGGCGTGCGCCAGATCGAACTGGACATCTACGCCGACGCCAAGGGCGGACGCTACGCACACCCGGCGATGATCGACCAGCTCGCCAAGGCCGGGCTGCCGCCGGCCCCGCCGATCGCCGCGCCGGGCGTGATGCAGCGACCGGGCTTCAAGGTCATGCACATCCAGGACCTCGACCAGCGCAGCACCTGCCAGCCGCTGCTGGCCTGTCTGCGCGAGGTGCGGGCGTGGTCGCAACGGCACCCCGGGCATCTGCCGATCTTCATCCTGCTGGAAACCAAGCAATCGACCGTGCCGGCGGCCTTCCCCACGGTGCAACCGGAACCATTCGACGGCAAGGCACTGGATGCACTGGATGCCGAACTGCGCTCGGTGTTCGCCGCCAACGACTACATCAGCCCCGATCAGGTGCGTGGCACTGCGCCGACGCTCAACGCCGCCGTGCTAGCGCAGGGCTGGCCTGCGCTCTCCGCGGCGCGCGGCAAGGTGGTGTTCCTGCTCGACCAGCGTGCGGTCGGCCCGGCCTATCTCGCCGGCCATCCGTCCTTGCGCGGCCGCGTGTGCTTCACCAATGCCGATCCCGGCGCCGACGACGCCGCCTTCGTCGAGCGCAACGACGGCAGCGCCGACGAGATCGCGACGCTGGTGAAGGCCGGCTACCTGGTGCGCACCCGCACCGACGCGGACCTCAAGGAAGCCCTGCGCAACGACACTGCGCGACGCGACGCCATGCTCGCCAGCGGCGCGCAACTGCTCAGCACCGACTTTCCCGATCACGAACCGGCCGCCTCCGGCTACGTGGTGCGCTTCCCCGGCGACGCCGTCGCCCGCTGCAATCCGCAGCGTCCGCAGGCCGACTGCCACGGCGTCGACCTGCGCCACTGAATGCCATTGGCCGCGCGACGTCGCGGCCACGCCCCACACGTATGCAATGGAAGGCCTGGGCGATCCGCGCGCCGGCATCGGCGTGTCCGGACTTCGGATCGCAACCGCTGTTTCCCCCAACGAGCCGCCCCCCATGCTCCCGATCCATCGCCCCCGCCCCCTGTGCTGTGCCATCGCCCTCGCGCTTGCGCTCTCGCCAACCGCCCGCGCCAGCGACGCCGATGACGCCAGCGCGCGCACCACCACCCTGGACTCGGTCAACGTCCAGGCCGCGCAGGCCACCGTGCCGGGCTCATTGGACGAACAGCGCCTGTCCAACGGCGTCAACAGCGTGATGAGCAAGCAGCAGATCGATGCGATTCCCTCCGCCGGCATCGCCGACGTGGTCGCGCACCTGCCCGGGCTGTCCGCCTACAGCGACATGCATCTGGGCCAGGCCACCACCGGCGAGAACGCCTACGTCAGCATCCGCGGCCTGGATGCCAGCTACAACAGCTACCGCCTCAACGGCTTCGGCATGCCCGAGACCGATTCGTCCACGCGTGCGATCTCGCTGAACATGCTGGCGCCGTTCGGCATCCAGTCGGTCAAGGTCTCCAAGTCGCCGACCCCGGACCTGCCGGGCGACGCGATCGGCGGCGCGATCGACATGCGCACGCCCAGCGCGTTCGACTTCGATGGCGACTTCTACGGCAAGACCACCGCGCAAGGCCAGTTCAACGCGCTCGCTTCCGACCTTGGCGGCAAGCACACCGGCGGCACGGTGCAACAGGAGCTGGCCTGGAAGTTCGGCGACGACCACGCGTTCGGCGTCTATGCCTCGGCCTACTACGGCAAGAACAACAACATGGCGCAGGCGCCGGCGCCCAACAGCGCGTACTTCCCGGCGGATCCGGCGCAGGCCAAGGCAGTGGATCTGCGCGATGTCGGCCCGCTGCTCAGCGCCCGCTACAAGTACAGCGTCTACACCAGCCAGATCGAGCGCTACGGCGGCAACCTCGCCTTCGACTGGCAGGGCGAGCACACCACCCTTTTCGCGCGCGCCATCTACGGCAGCTACAACGTCACCGGCCAGCAGGACCAATCCAGCGCACGCCTGGAAACCGTCAACAACCAGCCGACCGCGGTGCGTGGCGGCTACTTCAACACCCACGACATCAAGGAAACCCTGGCCACGCTGCAGTTGGGCGGGCAGACCACGCTGGATCGTCTGCGCTTCGATTACGGCAGTTCCTTCGGACGCGGCACGCGCAGCCGCCCGGACTACGTCGCCGCAAGTCTGTACGGCTTCACCCCGGGCAGCTTTGCGTTCGATCTCAGCGATCCGACCTATCCGAGCATCGGCCCGAGTTCGCCGGCCCTGAAGAACTTCTTCTACAGCCTGGATTCGGCGCTGTTCTGGAAGACCCAGGGCCACGATGCCGGCAGCCACGACAACCGCGCCAGCGCGCATGCCGACATCAGCTACCGCGTGGACGGCGACGTGCTCGACGAGGTCAAGACCGGCCTGTCGCTCGATCACGCCGACCGCGGCTCCTACGATCACCCGTTCTTCCACAAGGACGGCAACTTCGTCTACAACGGCCCGTATTTCGGCGGCCCCAACTACGTGTTCCCCAACGCCGGCGGCCCGCCGCTGAGCGCCCTGCCCGGCCGTCTCACCTACGCCGCCTTCGATGGCCACTACGCCGGCCCGTTCAAGATCCTTGACCGCGACTGGGTGCGCGCGCAGGCGGTGCCGTACAAGTACGTCAACGATCCCAATGGGGCAGGCGTCTATACCGCCAACGACTACAACGCCAACACCACCTCCAGTACCGAGGCGATCTACGCCGGCTACGCGATGGCCACGCTGCATGTCGGCGCGGTGACCCTCCTGCCCGGCGTGCGCTACGAACTGACCCGCTACTCCGCCGATGCCTGGCAATCGAACGGCGACGGCATCAACGGCCGCTTCGTCGGCAGCGGCCGCAGCTATGGCGAAGTACTGCCGGGCATCAGCCTCAACTACCGCCCGGACGAGCTGACCGTCTACCGCGCCTCGCTGCGGCGCAGCTTCAGCCGCCCGGCGTTCGGGCTGATCTCCGGCGAGACCGTGTACACGGTCGACCCCACCCAGAAGGTCATCGGCATCTCCAAACCCAATCCCGACCTGCAGCCGAGCAAGGCCGACAATGCCGACCTGTCCGCGGAGTTCTACGACCGCAACGGCGGCGTGCTCAGCGCCTCGACCTACTACAAGCGCATCACCGGCTTCATCTACACCTCGCAGTCGGCGACCAGCAACGACAACACGCTGGGCGGCCTGGTCCCGACCGGTACCACCTTCGAAGACGGCGTGCCGGTGACCATGCCGCAGAACGGCGGCACCGCGACGCTGTACGGCGTGGAACTGGCCGGCAGCAAGCGCCTGCAGGATCTGCCTGGGTTCTGGGGCAACTTCGGTATCGCCGCCAACCTGACCCTGCAACACAGTTCCGCCGACAGCAAGCGCGCCGACCAGCCCGAAAAGACCTGGCTGCCGCGTGCGCCCGAGCGCATCTACAACCTGGACCTGTTCTACGACGACAGCCGTCTGCGCGCCGACCTGAGCTACAACTACACCGGCCTGCAACTGCTCGGCCTGACCAGCGACCGGCTCAACTACTACCTGCAGCCGGTCAAGTCGCTGGACTTCACCGCCACCTACCACCTGCCGCACGGCATCGACGTCGGCATCGCCGCCAAGAACCTGCTGAATTCGGCCACGTTCTACGAGACCCAGGGCAAGTCCACCCGCTACATGGCCTACGACCCCGGTGCCGATGGCGCCTACGTGGAAACCGGGCGCGTGTACATGCTCACGCTGAGCTATACCTACTGACGCGGCCCTGCCTCCGCCGCTGCGGCGAGTGCCTTGCGTGCAAACTGCACGCAAGGCATTGGGCAGGATGCACCAGCTCCGCGACCCGCCCTCAGAGGCCACTCCTGGCGCCGAAGCATCGAGGGGTGCGGCAATCCTCCGCAAGCTGCATCGCGCTTCCTCGGGCTGAAGGCCCGGGCATCTAGGTGTGATCTCTCAGTAGGTTGTTCATCCGGGG
>NZ_AQOI01000552.1:0-952 GCF_000364665.1 Xanthomonas sp. SHU 199 | reverse complement strand
CCGCGCAGCCGCAGGACGGCAGCGACGGCGGCGCCCTGCCCGCGCTGGGCGACACCAGCGACCGCGTCGCCGACAGCATCGGCACCCTCACCCATCTGGTCCGCAGTGCGCTACTGCCGGCTGCCGCGGCCGCCAAGGAACAACCGCAGGTGACCGCGCACCGCAGCGGGTGAACGCGCCATCGCCTCACCCTGGCCGTGCGGTCGCTGCTGCAGAGGGCCACGCGGCCTTGCCCCGCGCCGTGCCACGCACTCACCTCCCGTCGTCCCACACGCTCTAGACTCTCGACCTGCTTCCCGGAACCCAATGCCGATGAACGAGATCCTGTCCCGCCAGCACGCCATCGCCCTCGACGCCGCCGATCCGCTGCGGGCCCTGCGCCAGGAGTTCCTGTTCCCGCAACACCAGGGCGCCGACCAGGCCTACTTCGTCGGCAACTCGCTGGGCCTGCAACCGCGCAGCGCGCGCGCCGCGGTGCAGGAGGTGCTGGACAAGTGGTCGTCGCTGGCGGTGGAAGGCCATTTCAACGGCGACACCCAGTGGATGACCTACCACGAGCTGCTGGCCGCGCCGCTGGCGCGCCTGGTCGGCGCGCACCCGCACGAAGTGGTGGCGATGAACACGCTGACGGTGAACCTGCACCTGCTCATGGTCAGCTTCTACCGACCCACCCGCGAGCGCCCCGCGATCCTGATCGAGGCCGGCGCGTTCCCGTCCGACCAGCATGCGGTGGCCTCGCAGATCCGTTTCCACGGCTTCGACCCGGCCACCGACCTGATCGAAGTGCAGCCCGACGGCGCCGATGGCACCGTGTCGCTGGCGGCGATCGAGCGCGCCATCGCCGAGCACGGCCCGCGCCTGGCGCTGGTGCTGTGGCCGGGCGTGCAGTACCGCACCGGCCAGGCCTTCGACCTGGCCGCGGTGGCGCGGCTGGCGCGCGCGGCCGGCGCCG
>NZ_AQOI01000551.1:0-663 GCF_000364665.1 Xanthomonas sp. SHU 199 | reverse complement strand
CCCGCCCCGCCCCGCCCCGCCCCGCACGCGACGATGCCCGCCGATCCGCAGGACCTGCAACGCGATCTCGCCGAGACCTTGCACTGTGCCGCCGCGTACAACGACAAGGGCTATGCCTGGCTCGGACACGATGCCCAGCAGATCGCCGACATGCAGTACCGGTTCCAGGCCCAGTTGACGGAACTGGCCGCGCGCCTGGGCGAGGCGCGACTCGGCCCGGTGCTGAGCGCCGCCATCGCCAGCGGCGCGGCCGCGCGCGACGGCTCGGGCGACTATGTGGTGCTGTGCGAGCAGGTATTCGGCCGCGCGCGGGTGCGCCGCTGACGGCCTCGGGCACCGCCCGGCGCAGCGTCATCCAGCGTCACGGGAGCGCGGCCTGCGATACGGCCGCTGAACGCCGGTCCCGCGCTGGGACCGGCTGGCTTTGACTTGTCATTCACGCGGCCCACACTGGCGGGTGCCTTCCCCTCGCCCGATGACCCCGTGAAGAAGCCGCCCCAGGATCCTGCGTCCACCCCGCCCGCCGACACCGACACCACCCCCGAAAACCCGCAACGCCGACGCCTGCTCGGCGGCCTGGCGCTGGCCGGCAGCGCCCTGGCGCTCGGCGGCCCCGCCGAAGCCCACGCCGAGAGCCCCAAGCGCGCGCCAGCGCGTGCGCTG
>NZ_AQOI01000550.1:0-6768 GCF_000364665.1 Xanthomonas sp. SHU 199 | reverse complement strand
GCCGACGGAACTGGATCGGCAGCTGCGGCAGAAGATCGAGCACGTGGTGGTGATCTACGCCGAGAACCGCAGCTTCAACAATCTGTTCCCCGAGTTCCCCGGGCTGCAGCAGCCGCTGTCCAAGGTGACGCCGGCGCAGGCGCGGCAGGTGGACCGCGACGGCAGCGTGCTCGATATCCTGCCGCCGATCTGGGGCGGACTGGCGCCGGACGAACAGGTGGTGGCGCATCGCCGCTACAAGATCGGCGAGGACGCGATCGGGCCGCTGCCCAATGCGCCGTTCGCGCTGCGCACGCCCGATGGCCAGTTGCTGCCGCACGGCATCGTGACCCGCGACCTGGTGCACCGCTTCTACGAGAACCAGATGCAGATCAACGGCGGCCGCAACGACGGCTTCGCCGCGTGGAGCGACGCCGGCGGCCTGGTGATGGGCCACTACGCCGACGCGCCGGCCACGCTACGGCTGTGGAGCCTGGCCCGCGACTACACGCTGTGCGACAACTTCTTCATGGGCGCGTTCGGCGGCTCGTTCCTCAACCACCAGTACCTGATCGCCGCGCAGGCGCCGTACTACCCCAAGGCCGACAGCAGCCCGGGGCGGACGCAGATCAGCGTGCTGGCCAGCGACCGGCCCGACGAGATCCGTCTGGCGGTGCAGGACGATTCGCCGGGCACCGCGCTCAACGGCCGGCCGCGCTTCGTGCGCAACGGCGCGCTGACCCCGGATTTCTGGGCGATCAATACCCTGAGCCCGCCGTTCCAGCCCAGCACCAGCCAGGACCCGACGCGCCCGGACTACGCCGACCCCAACAGCCCCAACACGCTGCCGCCGCAGACCCACCGCCACATCGGCGACGCGCTCGACGCCAAGGGCGTGGACTGGGCCTGGTACGCCGGCGGCTGGGCGCTGGCGGTGCAGGGCAAGGGCGACACCGGCGACACCAGCGAGTTCCCGGGCAGTCCCAACTTCCAGATCCACCACCAGCCGTTCAACTACTTCGCCAACCTCGCCCCAGGCACGCCGGCGCGGGCGCGCCGGCTGCGCGACGGCGGCCTGGGCGACACCGCCCCGGAGAACCGCTTCCTCGCCGACGTGCAGGCCGGCACGTTGCCGCCGGTGACGTTCTACAAGCCGCAGGGCAACCTCAACATGCACGCCGGCTACTCCGACGTGGCCGCCGGCGATCGCCACATCGCGATGGTGGTGGACGCGCTGCGCAACAGCCCGCTGTGGGAGAAGACCGTCGTGTTCATCACCTTCGACGAAAACGGCGGCTGGTGGGACCACGTGGCGCCGCCCAAGGCCGACCGCTGGGGCCCGGGCTCGCGCATCCCGGCGCTGGTGGTGTCGCCGCACGCCAAGCGCGGCCACGTCGACCACAGCGTCTACGACACCGGCTCGATCCTGCGCTTCATCACCCGCCGCTTCGGCCTGGAGCCGTTGCCGGGCCTGGTCGAACGCGAACGTGCGATGCACGCCGCCAGCGGCGTGGTGCCGGGCGACCTCACCGCCGCGCTGGACCTGGCCTAGGCTGGCGCGGGTTGCGCAGGGCGGGGCGGACTGCCGCCGCCCTGCCCCGCGTCCAGGCAATGCGGCACTCAGGCGGCGTGGAACGTGCCAGCGCCGCGCTGGCGGCGGAACAGCAGCAAGGTGCAGGCCAGGCCGATCAGCGCCGCCAGCGACAGCCACAACGCCGGGGCAGCACGGCTGTGGGTGGTGTGGATCAGCCATGTGGACACCGCCGGGGTGAAGCCGCCCATCGTCGCGGTAGCCAGGCTGTAGGCCAGCGAGAAGCCGGTGGTGCGCACCTCCGCCGGCATCACCTCGGTCAGCGCCACCACCATCGCGCCGTTGTAGGCGCCGTACAGCAGCGACAGCCACTCGCCGACCAGCAGCAGCCGCGCGAACGAGGGCGCGTCGACCAGCCACTGCAGTGCCGGCCACACCGTCAGCAGCATCGCCACGCTGGCGAACACCAGCAGCGGCTTGCGGCCGATGCGGTCGCTCAGCGCGCCCATCACCGGCAGCCACACGAAATTGGACAGGCCGATGCAGCCGGTCACCACCAGGCTGTCCAGCTCGCTCAGGTGCAGCTCGGCGCGGCCGTAGGTCGGCATGTAGGCGGTGATCAGGTAGAACGACACGGTGGTCATCATCACCATGCCCACGCCGGCCAGGATCAATTCGACATTGGCGCGCAGCGAACGGGCGATGCCGGCCAGGTCCGGCGCCTGCCGCGCGGCGAACTCCGGGGTTTCCTGCAGCGAGCGGCGGATCAGGAAGATCAGCGGCACGATCAGGCTGCCGATGGCGAACGGCACACGCCAGCCCCAGCTGTCCATCGTGCTGTCGGAGAGCAGCGCGTGCAGGGCCACGCCGAGCGCAGCGGCGAACACCACCGCCACCTGCTGGCTGGCCGACTGCCAGGCCACGTAGAATCCGCGCCGGCCCGGCGTGGCGATCTCGGCCAGATACACCGACACGCCGCCCAGCTCGGCGCCGGCGGAGAAGCCCTGCAGCAGGCGGCCGAGCAGCACCAGCAACGGCGCCAGCACGCCGATGGTGCCGTAGCCGGGGACGAAGGCGATCAACAGCACGCCGGCCGACATCAGCCCCAGGGTCAGGATCAGGCCCTTGCGACGCCCGTGCCGGTCGATGTAACCGCCGAGCACCAGCGCGCCGATCGGCCGCATCAGGAAGCCGGCGCCGAACGTGGCCAGCGACAGCATCAGCGAGGCGAACGCGCTGTGCGACGGGAAGAACGCATGGCCGATGGCCGTGGCATAGAAGCCATAGACCATGAAGTCGTACATCTCGAGGAAGTTGCCGGTGACCACGCGGAACACGGCGGCGGCGCCGTGCGGCGCGGCCTCGGCGGCGGGGGGCGTAGTGGAAGAAGTCATCGATCGGAGTCTGCTGGAGAAGAAACGGCACCGCCTTGCGATGTCGTGCGACGGCACGGGCGGCGCGCGCGGCAACGGTACAACACGTCGCGTACGCATGCCGCCATGACGCTGCACGTCGCTACGTACGGGTTAATGCACAGCGGTACGACGCCCAGGCCGGAACTGCCGCTGATGCAACATCGGGTGCATCCCGATACGCGCCGGTGATGCACCAAGCGTCGATGTCGATACGATCTCTACGTCCGCGCCTGGCTCGCTGGCGCCATCGCCTCACGAAACAGGCCAGCACGCGCAGGTCGCAACGACGCCACCACGTCCGAACGGGTAGCCTGCACGCTGTCACGCACCAGGAAGCGCCACCGATGCGTCCCGTTCGACCGCTGCATCTCGGCGTGATCGCCGACACCCATGGCCTACTCCGCCCCGAGGCGCTGGCGGCCTTGCGTGGGTGCGCCGCGATCGTGCATGCCGGCGACATCGGCAAACCGGACGTGCTCGACGCACTGCGGGAACTGGCACCGCTGCACGCGATCCGCGGCAACATCGACACCGCGCCATGGGCACAGGCGCTGCCCGAGACCCTGGACCTGGACATCGACGGCGTGCGCCTGCACGTGCGCCACGACCTGAAGACCCTGGCGCGCGTCGCCGATGGCGTGGACGTGGTGATCAGCGGCCACTCGCACAAGCCCTTGCTGGAGACCCGCGACGGCGTGCTCTACCTCAACCCGGGCAGTGCCGGGCCGCGCCGTTTCCGCCTGCCGATCAGCCTCGGCCACCTGTATCTGACACCGACCGGCCCGCGCGGCGAGTTGCAGACCCTGGGCTAGCGCAGGCGGTTCCCGCGCCGGGGCGCACCGACACGCGACACGCGGCGGGCAGGCGACGAACGCGCGCGATCTTCGCTACAGTGGAGGCGGGGAGGCGTGCGGCCAGCGGAAGGCGTGGCGACGCCAGGATGCGGCAATGCGATGGGGAGCGAGCATGCGCAAGGTATGGAACGTGTTCGGCAAGGTCGGCCTCGGCCGCATGACCAGGGACGAGTACCAGGCCAATCTCAACGGCCTGAACATGTTCTTCGGTGCCGTCCTGGGCCTGGTGCTCACCGGCACCGAGCGCCTCAACGCCTGGCAGTTCGGTGTGGTCCTGGGCGTCCTCGCCAGCCTGGTCATCTCGATCCTGTTCATTTCCAGCAGCCGGCACCGGGTGGCGTACGCGATCTACACCCTGCTGATGGTGCTGGCACTGCCGAAGGTGATCGACGTGATGCTCAAGGGCCAGGCCCTGCTGCCGGACAAGGTGCAGCCGACGCTGATCGTGTGGACGATGATGACCATCCTGGTGGAGTTCTGGGGCCGCGAACGCGACCAAGGCGAAGCGACGGCCACCTCCGATCCATCCCGTTGAGCGGCGTTGGGCAAGCCTCGAGCGCATCGTCCGATCTTTCCGCTCCGGATGCGCCTTTTACGAACCAACCATGTCGAACCGGCTGCCGGCCGATCGAATCGGATGCCATGTGCCATGAAAGCATGTAGACCCTGGGCCGTTGTGCTTGCGTTGTGTCTGCTGACGAGCGCCTGCGCCACCATCACCGCGCCGCTCTACTCGTATCGGCCGCGCCCCGTCCTGGCCCACCCCAGCGATGCCAGCTTCGACTTTCAAGGCAGCTGGGAAGGCGTGCTCGACGGCTTCGACGCGCCGCACTACGTGGATAGCGCAGGCTTTCCCATGCGTTTTCGCTTCGTGGTTTCGCGCTGGCACGTGCGCGTCTACAACCTGGTCAGTGGCGCGTGGCGGGAAATGAAGCCCGGGCAGTTCCGCATGCGCAATTCCGGCCCGCATGCGCTCATTTACAGCACCACCTCGGGACGCGATGAGGATGGCGTCTGGGTCGAGTCGTCGTCGTTCACGCTTGCGCGGACATCCAATGACGAGATGATCGTCTACTGGCAGCGCACGGTGAACAATCTCGACGTTCCCCCGACCGATCAGTGGCATCAATTCGCCTGGGGCTACAGCGGCACCATGCGGCGTGCGGCCGCCGGCGACTGACATCCGAAAGCACGACAACGCCGCCGGCATGGCCGCGGCGATCGTCGGAACAGGGACGCGGGCGCGCTGGCGCAGCCCGCCCCCGCGCGCCGTCTCTCACCAATCCGTCGGCGCGTAGTCCTTGAGGAACTGGCCCCACACGTGCTCGCCGGTGTTGAAGCCGTGGATGATCGGATCGACGATGCGCGCGGCGCCGTCGACGATGTCCAGCGGCGGATGGAAGCGCTCCTCCTCCACCTTGCGCGCGGCGATCTCGGCCGGATCCTCGTCGGTGACCCAGCCGGTATCCACGCTGTTCATGTGGATGCCGTCGTTCTGGTAATCGGCCGCCGAGGTGCGGGTCATCATGTTCAACGCGGCCTTGGCCATGTTGGTGTGCGGATGCCGGGTGGTCTTGAAGTTGCGGTAGAACTGCCCCTCCATCGCCGACACGTTGACGATGTGCTTGTCGCGCTCGGGCGTGCGCAGCATCAGCGGCTTGAGCCGCGCGTTGAGCACGAACGGCGCGACCGCGTTGACCAGTTGCGTCTCCAGCAGTTCCACCGAGGACACTTCGTCCAGCAGCAGGCGCCAGGAGTTGCGCCCGCGCAGGTCCACCTGCTGCAGGTCCTGGTCCAGGCGCCCTTCCGGGAACAGGTGCTGCTGGGCGAGCAGGTCGTCGGCCAGCAGCGGCACCTGCGACAGCTCCGCGGCGCGCAGCAGGCCGTCGGCACCGCTGCGCCCCTGGCCCGCCCCGGCCATCTGCGTGCTGCCCCCAGCCGGCAGCAGATCGGGGCCGCGCAGGCCTTCGTACTGGCCCACCAGCCGGCGCACGTGCTCGGGCAGGTCGTGCAGCGCGGCGGTCTCGCCGGCCAGCATGTGCGCGTAGAACTGCGGCGGCCGACGCACGGTCTGGCAGGCGTTGTTGACGATGAAATCCAGGCGGCTGCGAGTGGCCAGCAGTTCGCTGCAGAACGCCTCGACGCTGGGCGTGTGGCGCAGGTCCAGCCCGTACACCTGCAGGCGGTGGCCCCACTCGGCGAAATCCGGCTCTTCCGCGTAGCGCGCTGCCGAGTCGCGCGGGAAGCGGGTGGTCACGATCAGCTCGGCACCGGCGCGCAGCAGCTTGAGCCCGGCCTGGTAGCCGATCTTGACCCGGCCGCCGGTGAGCAGCGCCACGCGCCCGCGCAAGTCCGCGGTCTCGGTGCGCTTGAAGTAGTTCAACTCGGCGCAGAGCGGGCACATCTGGTCGTAGAAGTGATGCAGCTCGGTGTACTTCTGCTTGCACACGTAGCAGTGGCGCAACTCGGGCGAATGCGCCGCCGGCGCCTCGGCCACGGCCTGCGCATGGGTCAGCGCTTCCGGCGTGTGCGGCGGGAAATAGTTGGGCGTGCTGAACACCGGTTTGCGCCGCAGCGCACGGATGCCGGTCTGCGCCAGCAGCTCCTCGGCCTTGCGCACCTTCTCCTGGTGGCGCTCGCGCGCCTGTTCCTTGAGCAGCTTGCGCCGCGCCTTGGGCTCGGGATTGAAGACCTGGGCGACCACCTGCAGCAGGCGCACCCGCTCGGCTTCCGGCAGGGTATCGAGCACGCGCCGGTCGGCGGCGATGGTCTCGAGCAGGTCCAGGGTGATGCGCAGGCGCTCGGCCTGGGGCAGGTCGTCGGGCGAAACGGGGGCAGTGGCGTTCAAGACAGATCCGGGGATGGGCGACGGCGAGCCGCGGCAGAGCGCCGGCACGATGCCGACAGGGCAGCACGCGGCCCTGCGGCGCCACCGCCCGCCGAAGCGGGAACGGCGGCGGCACGGGCCGCGGCGGGCCGGAGGAACCGG
>NZ_AQOI01000549.1:0-558 GCF_000364665.1 Xanthomonas sp. SHU 199 | reverse complement strand
GCAGGCGCCCGCGCGCGGCCAGCAACAACAGCGCGCCCAGCACCAGGCACAGGCCGGCGACCAGCAGGCAGGGCAGTGCGCCCAGCCCCAGCGGACCAGCTTCGGTATCCGGCAGCGAGGCGACCATGCGCAGGCCGCTGTCGCCGACCGGGCGCGACATCGCGTCGGCGCGATCGTGCAGCGCATTGTCGCCGGCGGCGATCACGTCGTAGCCGCCCTGGCGCAGGGCCAGATAGCCGGTGCCCGGCACCGATGCCTGCGCGACCGGGTCGGTCAGCAGCGCCAGTGGCAGGCGCAGATACACCACCCCGGCGTTGCCGCCCAGCGAGACCGGCGCGGCCAGGCCAAGCCGCGGGCCGCCGCCGTCGCGGATCACCGCGCTGGCGAGCTTGCCGGTCATCAGGGCCTTCTCCAGCAGCGCCAGGCGGCCGTAGCCGAAGTGCGCCACATCGGTGTAGCCCGGCTCCAGGTCGGCCGGCAGCACCTGCGCGTCCTCTGCCTGCGCCCAGTCCGCACGCAGGGCCTGGGCGGCGGCCGCGGCGTCGCCGCGGCGCAGGG
>NZ_AQOI01000548.1:0-1567 GCF_000364665.1 Xanthomonas sp. SHU 199 | reverse complement strand
CCAGGCCCCAGCGCGCGCCGGCAGCGTGCAGCCAGGCGCGCAGGCGCTCCAGCCCGGCCTCGTCCAGGCCGGCGGCCTCGGCGATCGGCGCGCTGGCGATCAGGTCCAGGATCTCGTGCAGGCCGAAGCGCGCGATCGGCAGCCCGAGCAGCGCCAGGAACACCTCGGCCAACGGCTCGCTGGCCAGCGGGCTGGCGTCGGCCAGCGCATAGGGCAAGGCGTCGTCGCCGGCGTGGCCGCCGAACACCGCATCCAGGTACGGCACGTAGGGGTCGATGTCCGGCGACAGCACGGCGATCTCGCGCGGCTGCAGCGGCGGCTCGAAGCGCGGGTCGTCCAGCAGCGCACGCAACTGATCGTGCAGCACCTGCAGTTCGCGCAGGCGGGTGTGGCAGGCATGCACCTGCAGGCTGGGATCGTGCGGATCCACCGCGGGCAGCGGCGCCGGCCGCGCCGGCGCGCGGCGATGGAACAGGTCGCTCTGCATGCGCCGCAGCAGGCTGTCGCCGAGGCCGCCATCGGCCAGCGCGCGCCGGCCCGACTCCAGCGGATCGGCATAGACCGCGATCTCGGCCAGCGGATGCACCACCTCGTAGTCGCCGATCAGCGCCATGAAGTCGCGTCCGGCCGCGCCCCAGGCCTGCAGCAGCGGGTTCTCCTGCACGTGGTCGGCGAACAGCTCCACCGCCCCACCCTCGCGGCGGCGCTGCCACAGCGTCTGCAGATCGCCCCAATAACCCTGCGCCGGGGTCGGCAGGTAGAAGTGCAGCGTGCCGGCGCGCGCCTGCGTGGCCAGCACGCGCAGCACGTCCGGGGAAATGTTGAGCACGGCGAAGGCGAACAGGCGCCGCGGCAGGCCCTGCGGCAGCGGCCCGTCCGGGCGCGCGTAGCGGTCCAGGTATTGGCCGATGCGGCGTGCGCGGTAGGCGCGGCCCGTGGCGATGCGCCGCCACAGCCGCGCCTGCGGATCGTCCGGGTCGGCGCCGCCTTCCCAGCGCAGCAGCCAGTCGCGGCGCCAGGCCTGGTACTTCTCGAACACGTTGCTCAGCTCGCCGGCCAGGCTCCACGGCTTGAGCGCATCGCCGTCGGCCAGATAGCCTCCCAACGGCGCCAGCGCCGCATCGCTACCCAGGTCGCCCTGCAGCGCCGCGTACAGGCGCCAATGCATGGTCGCCATGTCGAGATCGTCGGCCGCCGCGCCGAGATTGCGCTCCAGCGCGCGCGCAACGAACTCGCCGGGGGTGAGGAATTCCAGGTTCGCCGCCACCCCGTGCACTGCGGCCAGGGTCGACTGCAGCCAGCGCCGCATCGCCACCTGCGGGATCAGCACCACCTCCGGCGCCAGCAAGGGCTGCCCCGGCGGCGGCCGGCGCAGTTCTTCGGCGAGCAGGGCGGCCAGGGTATCCAGCGCGTTGGACGGATACAGCCGGAAATCGGGCGCGGATGAGGCAGGCATGTGCCGGGCATTGTGCCGGATGCGGGCAGGCGGCGCTGTTCCCTTCTCCCACTGGGAGAAGGTGCTCCGCAGGGGCGAATGAGGGTGCGGGCGCAGCCTCGCGCACCCGAA
>NZ_AQOI01000547.1:0-11259 GCF_000364665.1 Xanthomonas sp. SHU 199 | reverse complement strand
GCCGGGAGAAGGTGGCCCGCAGGGCCGGATGAGGGTACGGACGCAGCCTCGTGCACCCAAACATCGCGGGTCGCTTCGCGTCGGACCCTCTCCCCAACCCCTCTCCCGGGGGGAGAGGGGCTAGCCGCTCCCTTCTCCCACCGGTAGAAGGTAGCCCGCAGGGGCGGATGAGGGTACGGGCCCAGCTTCGCGCACCCAAACATCGCGAGACGCTTCGCGCCGGACCCTCACCCCAACCCCTCTCCCGGGGGGAGAGGGGCTAGCCGCTCCCTTCTCCCGCCGGGAGAAGGTGGCCCGCAGGGCCGGATGAGGGTCCGGGCGCAGCCTCGTGCACCCAAACATCGCGAGTCGCTTCGCGCCGTACCCTCACCCCAACCCCTCTCTCGGGGGAGAGGGGCTCAAAGCGTCAGTACTTCTTCTCGACGTTGAACATCCAGGTCTGGTCGCTGCCGCTGTCGCCGTCGGTCACGCCGCGGTACTCCACGCGCGTGGACAGGCCCTGGTCGGTGCTGAACACCACGCCCACGCCCAGCATCAGCCGGTTGCGGTCGTACACGCTCTGCCCGGTGCGGTACAGGGTGCCGCCGACGATGTCGGCATAGCCCAGCGTGGCGTCGCCGCGGCCCTGGAAGTCGTGCTGGTACTCGAGCCGGAACTGCGGCGTCAGCCGTCCCCAGGTCATCTGCCGGCGCCATTCCAGGCGCAGGCCGAGGTTGCCGGTGGTGGTGGCCACGTCCATGTCCTCGTAGCGCAGCGCGTACGGCGCCATCGCCGCTTCGCTGTAGGCGTCCAGCGTGGCGCGCGCGGCATCCACCCGCGCATACGGGGTGATCTGCCAATCGCCGCGCTGCAGGTCGGCACCGGCCGACAGCGACGCGATCCACTGGTGGCCGCTGCGGTCGCCTTCGGCCAGGGCGCCGTTGTCGGTGACGTAGCGGCGCAGGTCGTAGGACAGCAACTGGTAGCCGACCAGGGTGTCGAAGAACAGCGTCTGGCCCGGGTGATAGCTGGCATACAGCGCCAGCGTGTACGCAGTGGACTTGCTGCGGCTGCCGTCGCGGCCGACATCGCTGTCGTCGCGGCCGAAGCCCACGCCCGCACCCAATGCGAAGGACGAGGAGACGCGGTAATCGGCGCCCAGGCTCAGGCCATCGGTCTGGAAATCCACGCCGGCGCGCTGCGACTGCCTGTCCAGGCTGCCGGAGCGGATCGCACCACCCACCCACAGGCCCAGATCGCCTGCCGCAGTGGCATCGCGTGGTGCAGCCGACGCGGTGTCGGCGCCGCCGTCCATGGCGCCGTCGCGCAGGTCGCGGTTGGCCGGGTCGCACGCTTGCGCGTCCAGGTTGCGATCGCTCTGCAGCGTGCGGTCGCGCTGGCGGCACTGCGAGCTGGCCTGGAAGCTCACGCCGTTGTCGAAGCCGCGCGCACCCCGGTGGGTCGCCTCCAGGCGGCGCTGGAAGTTGTCGATCTGCGCCTTGGCGAAGCGCCGGGTCGACTCGGCCTGCGCGTCGATCAGACCACGCACCTGCGCATCCTGGGTCGGATCCCGGCGCGGCGCGATCACGAACACGATGTCCGCCGGGGCCGAGGTCGCGTATGCATTAGACAGGGTGAAGCGCACCGTGGCGTTGCCGGAGAAGGCCGGGTTCGGCACGAAGGTCAGCATGAAGCCCGGGCCGTCGTCCGCGGCCGCGGTCGGCACGCCGGCGGCCCTGGCGGCCGCGCGGGTGATCGTCGCGGTACCAGCGTTGGCCGGCAGCACCGCGACCACGGCGGCCGCCACGAACGGACCGCCGGTGGCGTCGCGGGTGACGTCCAGCGTCTGCGTCTGCCCGGTCACCGCCGGCACCGTCACCGACACCGCGATGGGGCGGGCGTTGACGGTGATGGTGACCACGGCCGGCGCCGAACTGCCGCCGGCGCCGATGGCGGTGTAGTGCACGCTGTCCACGCCCACGTAGCCCGGCGCCGGCGTGTACACCAGGCGCACGCCATCGACGGTCGCGGTGCCGTGGCTGGGCGCGGTGGCGATGGCGATGCTGTCGATGCTGCCGGTGTCGTTGCCGGTGACCGCCAGGGTCAGCGCGGTATCCACGAGGGTGGCGCCGGTGTCGTTCGCCGCCACCGGTGCCGGCACCGCCGAGGCGATGGTCAGGGTGTAGGCCTGCGTGGCCGAGAAGCCGTTGGCATCGCTCACCTTGATGCTGAAGGCGAAGCTGCCGGCCGCGCTCGGCGTGCCGGACAGCACGCCCGCCGTGGTCAGGCTCAGCCCTGTCGGCAGCGCGCCGCTGACCACGCTGTAGCTGTACGGTGCGGTGCCGCCGCTGGTGCTCAGGGTCTGGTTGTACGCGGTGCCCGCGGTGCCGGCAGGCAAGGTCGGCTGCCCCGGAGTCAGGGTCGGCGCCGCGATGCTCAGCGTGTAGCTGCGGCTGGCCTGGCCGGGGACGCCGGCGGTGCTGTCGGTGACGGTGGCGGTGAAGACGAAACTGCCCGCCTGGGTCGGGGTACCGGACAGCACGCCGGCCGCGCTCAGGCTCAGCCCGGCCGGCAACGCGCCGGTAGCGAGGCTGTAGCTGTAGGGCGCGGTACCGCCGGTGGCGCTGAGCGCCTGACTGTAGGCGCTGCCCGCGGTGCCGGCCGGCAGCGCCGGCGGCGACAGCGTCAGCGTCGGAGAGGCCACCGTCAGGGTGAACGCCTGCGCCGCAGTGAAGGCGTTGGCGTCGGTGACGCCGACGGTGAACGCGAAGTTACCGGCCGTGGTCGGCGTACCGGACAGCACGCCGCCCGCGCTCAGGCTCATCCCGCTCGGCAAGGCGCCGGCATTGAGCACATAGCTGTACGGTGCGGTGCCGCCGCTGGTGCTCAGCGCCTGGCTGTAGCTGGCGTTGATCGCCGCTGCCGGCAACGTCGGCGGGGTGATGGCCAGGGTCGGCGAGGCGATGGACAGGGTGTAGGCGTGCGAACCGCCGAAACTGCCGGCATCGATGACGCCGACGACGAAGGTGAAGCTGCCGGCCACGGCCGGGGTGCCGGATAGGACACCGGCACTGCTCAGGCTCAGGCCCGCAGGCAAGGCACCGGAGCTGAGCGCGTAGGTGTAGGGCGCCGTCCCGCCGCTGGTGCTCAACGTCTGGCTGTAGGCGGTGCCCGCGGTCCCGGACGGCAGCGTGGACGGGGCGACGGTCAAGGTCGGCGCCACGATCGCCAGCGTATAGCTGCGCGACGCCTGGCCCGGCGTTCCGGAGGTGCTGTCGGTCGCGGCCAGGGTGAAGCTGAAATTGCCGGTCACGGTGGGCGTGCCGCTGAGCGCACCGGTCGCACTGTTGACGGTCACGCCTGCCGGCAAGGCGCCGGCCGTGACGGCATAGGTGTACGGCGCGATGCCGCCGCTGGCCTGGGTGATCGCCGCGCTGTAGGCCTGGCCGGCGGTGCCGTTGGGCAGGGTCGTCGCCGGCAGCGTCACGGTTGGCGCAGCCACCGTCAACGTATAGGCACGGCTACCACTGATGGGCGACGCGCCGCTGTCGGTCGCGGACACGGTGAAATTGAAGCTGCCGCTGCCGCTGGGCGTGCCGGTCAGCACGCCGGCGGAACTCAGCAGCATGCCCACCGGCAATGTGCCGGTGGTGATCGCGAAGCCATATGGCGCCGTCCCACCACTGGCCGTCAAGGTCTGGCTGTAGCTGGTGCCGGCGGTGGCCGCCGGTAGCGACGTCGGCGAGATCGTCACCACTGCATCGTCGTTGAGGATCGTGCCGGTGGCGGTGGCGCGGGCGATGGTGGCGTTGCTGGCAGCGGACAGGGTCACCGTGAACGTCTCGTCCGGCTCGACGGTGGTGTCGCCGATGATCGTCACTGCGATGCTCTGCACGGTGGTGCCGGGCGCGAAGGCCAGCGGACCCGAGGTGGCGACATAGTCGCTGCCGGCAGTGGCGGTGCCGTCGGCGGTCCCGTAGTTGACCATGACGGTTTGGCCGCTGGCGGCGCTGAGGGTAACCGTGAACGTCGCCGTGGTGTTGCCGCTGTTGCCTTCGATGACGCTGACATCGCCGATCGAGAGCGACGGCTGCGCATCGTCGTTGACGATGGTGCCCTGGCCCTGTCCGTCGGCGACGGTGGCGCCGCTGACGTTGCTGACGTTGACGAAGAAGGTTTCGTCGGGTTCGTTGAGCGTGTCGCCGATCACCTGCACGGTGAAGGTGGCACTGCTGCTGCCGGCCGGAATGGTCAGCCCGTTCACGCTGGAGGAGATGTAGTCGGTGCCCGCGGTCGCGGTGCCGTTGGCGGTGGCGATGTCGAAGCTGACCCCGCCACTGCCGGCCGGCTGGCTGAGCGAGACGGTGAAGGTGAACGCGGTGTTGCCGGAATTGCCCTCGTTCTGCGACACGTCGTTGACCGACAGCGCCGGCTGGTCGGCGTTGAGGATGGTGCCGGTGGCGCTGGAGGGGTTGCCGATCGAGTAGCCGGTACCGTTGGCCACCTGGAAGATCACCGTCTCGTCCGGCTCCACCGTGGTATCGGCGACCGGGGTGACGCTGAAGCTGGCGGACGTCGCGTTGGCCGGCACCACGACGCTGGTGACCGCACCGGTGTAGTCGGTCCCGCTGGTGGCCGTGCCGCTGCGGGTCAGGTTCACCGTGGTCGCCGAACTGTTGGTCGAGCTCAACGTCACCGTGTAGACGAAGGGCGTGCCGCTGTCCTCGTTGGCGCTGGACGGGGAAACCGTGATGCTGGCGCTGCGCGAGGGGTTGATGGTGATGTTGAAGACGACCTGGTTGTTGTCCTGGTCCAGCAGGTAGAACGAGTCCGAGGTCGCGCCGTCCCCGTTGTTGGTATAGGTCACTGTCTGTGTGCCAGGACCGGACTGCTGGCTGAGCACGAAACTGCCGTGCGCAGGCTGCACAAGAGGATCGGTCATGCCACCGTTCGAGTCCCCGTCGCAGTCGCTGACGTCGAACGTCACCGATTGGCCCTGGTTCACGGTCGCGGTTTTAGGCGACGGGCAGTACAAAGCCAGGCAAACCTGCGACGTCGTCATCAACAGCAACGCCATCAGCCAACGCAACGTCCGTCGCACGCCGCTCGATGCGGAGCATTTTGTAGACATATTTCGATTCCCCCAAAACGCGCCACCCCATGGGCGCTGGCAGCCATCCTGGTGCCTCGGACTTCGCGGAACATCGGCCCAGCAAGCATCGGCCATGCGCGTCGCGCGGCCATTGGAACAGCAAATTCGACGCCGCGTAAAGCAACAAATGCGTCACGTCTGTCTGGTTCAGCGAAATCGTCGCTTGCAAGTCGCCGAAGTCGTGATTAAGTAGTCTGGCGCCAGACACGAGGTCTGCCGTCATCCACTCCGGGGGGAGATCCGCATGAGCGAGTTCTTCATCGGTCAGATCATGCTGACCGGTTTCGCGTTTGCGCCAAAATATTTTGCGCAGTGCAACGGGCAATTGCTGCCGATCAATCAGAACCAGGCCCTGTTCAGTCTGCTCAGCACCCGCTTCGGCGGCGACGGCAAGACCACCTTCGGCTTGCCGGACATGCGCGGACGCACGCCGGTGGGCTACGGGCCATCGGCCGACCCGGCGTGGCAGCCGCCTGCGGTGCCGATGGGCCAGGCCGCCGGCGCGGAGACGGTGACGCTGGTAGGCGACAACCTGCCCCCGCATACCCACCTGATGACTTGCAGCAGCGCCAACGGTGACAACCGCATACCGACCGGCCGCCTGTTCGCCAACAACTACATCCCTACTGGAACTCCGCACGCGCTGTACGCTGCGCCAGGCGCAACGGTGCCACTGTCGCAGTCCACCATCGCCAATAGCGGCGGCGGCCAGGCGCATCCGAACGTGCAGCCGTACACCACGATCAATTTCTGCATCGCGCTGTCCGGCATCTTCCCTTCGCGCAGCTAGGCGCATCCGCATCCGGGCACGCCGCGCACAGTCGTGCGCGTGGCGCCTCATCGACCAGGAAGCATCTCATGGGTACTCCCTTCATCGGCGAAATCCGCATGTTCGGCTTCGGCCGTACGCCCCAGGGCTGGCAGGCGTGCGACGGCTCGCTGCTGCAGATCTCCGAATACGAACCGTTGTACGTCCTGCTCGGCACTGCCTACGGTGGCAACGGCACCAGCACCTTCGGCGTGCCGGATCTGCGTGGTCGCCTGCCGATCCACCAGGGTCAGGGACCGGGCCTGAGCAACTACCCGCTCGCCCAGCGCGCAGGCACCGAGACGGTGACATTGACGGAGCTGCAGATGCCGGCACACACGCATACCGCGCAGGCCACCACCGCCGCGGCCACCACCACCGCGCCCGCCGGGCTGTTGCCGGCCGCGGTCAACGGTAGCCAGTTCTATGCAAGCGACGTCACCGGCGCCACGATGCTGTCGCTGTCGCCGCAAAGCACGTCCTTCGCTGGCGGCAACCAACCGCACGACAACGTCATGCCGACGCTGACCGTGCAGTACTGCATCGCCACCACCGGCATCTTCCCGCAACAGGCCTGACCTCTGCGCCGCGCCGACACGGCCGCGGCACGCATCCGCTCATCGGAGGAATCCGCTCATGACCGAACCCTATATCGGCGAAATCCAGCTGTTCGGCTTCGACTACAACCCGTACGGCTGGGCGTTGTGCAACGGCGCCACCCTGCCGATCACGCAGAACACCGTGCTGTATTCCCTGCTCGGCGTGGCCTACGGTGGCAACGGCACCACCACGTTCCAACTGCCGAATTTCGTGACGCGCGCCGGCTGCCAGCAGGGCGCGGGGCCTGGACTGACGCCGCACACGCTGGGCAGCAATTTCGGCTCGGCGTCGGTGAGCCTGCAGAGCACGCAGATCCCCATGCACCAGCACGGGGTCACTGCTGCCTCGCAGCCGGATGGCACGAAGAAAACCGCTTCGCCTGCGAGCGGTGTCGCCCTGTCGACGCTGAACGTGAATACCGAACGCCCGTTCCTGGCCGTCGCGCCGAACACGCAGTTCTCCCCGACCATGTTGATGCCCACCGGCATCGGCCAGGCGCACGAGAACCGGCAGCCGTATCTGGCGGTGAACTTCTGCATCGCCTTGCAGGGCAACTATCCGGTCTTCAACTGAGGCAGGCGTGATGTCGATCGCCGCCTCGCCCGGCTTTCCGCAACGGGACGCCGGGTGGGCTGCGCCCGCTGCGCTGCAGGCACGCGGCATCGGCGTGCGGCCGGCGCGTTCGGCAGACCTGGACTGGCTGCGCGACCTATACGCCAGTACGCGCCGCGACGAACTGGCCACGGTGCCGTGGCCGGAACAAACCAAGCGCGCCTTTCTCGACCAGCAGTTCGCCTTGCAGCATGCGCACTATCTGCAGCACTTTCCCGGCGCGGACTTCCTGATCGTGGAAGACGCGCACGCGCGGCTGGGCAGGCTGTATCTGGACCGCAGCACGGATCCGCACGTCCTGGTCGATATCAGCCTGCTGCCGGACTGCCGCAGCCACGGCATCGGCGGCGCGCTGATCGCGCAGGCACAGGCGCTCGCGCATGCGGATGGGCGCGCACTGACGCTGCACGTGCTGCATGCCAATCCCGCAGCGCAGCGGCTCTACGCGCGGCTGGGCTTCGTTGCCGGCGAGGGCGGCCAGACCCATCTGGCCATGCGCTGGGATGGCGCCGGCACGAAGCCGGACGCGCGCGTCAGTTGAACACCGCCTGATACAGGAAGCCGTCGCGTTCGCGCGCGACCGGCACCAGAAAGATGCCGATCTCGCCCAGGCGCGGATGGCGCATCTGGTAGGTCTGCTGCGGAAACAGAAACGCCGAGCCGTTGCGGAACAGCAGCGAGAACGGGGCGCGCCGCGCCGCGGGCGGCGTCGGCAGCGGCCGCGCTTCGACCAGCACGAATGCGACCTCGCCTTCGTTCAACTGCGCCGAGAACGTCTCGTTCACGCTTCCGGCGAAGTGTTCCAAGCTCAACAGCTCCATCCTTGACTCCAGGTGTGGTTCGGCACGGTCGCCATGTCGGCATCGTCGCGTGCCGTCGCGACGCGCACAAGCGCTGTGCGGGCATTTGTCCACACCGCCTTTTGTCTACACCTCAAGTGCAGCGGCGAGGCGCTGGCGCGGTGGCGGCCATCCCGAGCCGATGCGGCGTCGCCGGCGACCAATGCGCGGCCGTATGACACGCTGTTGCATGAACGGGGCGAAGGGGGCGCGCACACCGGCCCGCGCAGTGCCACAATACTGCACGGGCCAGTTCGGTTAAGTTCAGCCGAACGGATCGATCCTATGTTGTATTTTCGTTAAAGGTCGCGATGGCGTCTTCCGAATCCAATCTGGTGCAGTTGTCGGGCGTGCGCATCGACCGCGGCGGCCGGGCGATCCTGCGTGACGTTTCGCTGAGCGTGCCGCGCGGCAGCATCACCGCGGTGCTCGGCCCCTCCGGCAGCGGCAAGTCCACGCTGCTGGCGGCGCTGACCGGCGAACTGGAGCCGGCCGCGGGGACGCTGCAGGTGTTCGGCAAGCCGCTGCCGCGCGGCAGCCGTGCGCTGCGCGAGACGCGCAAGAGCATCGGCGTGCTGCTGCAGGGCAACGGCCTGCTGACCGACCTGAGCGTGGCCGAGAACGTGGCGCTGCCATTGCGCGCCCACACCCGCCTGCCCGAACCGGTGCTGCAGCGGCTGGTCGCATTGAAGCTGCACGCGGTGGGCCTGCTGGCCGCCGCCGACGCCTGGCCGCGCGAGCTGTCCGGCGGCATGGCGCGGCGCGTGGCGCTGGCGCGGGCGCTGGCCCTGGACCCGCCGCTGATGATCTACGACGAACCCCTGACCGGGCTGGACCCGATCGCCTCCGGCGTGATCATGAGCCTGATCCAGCGCCTCAACCACACCCTGGGCCTGACCAGCATCATCGTCAGCCACCACGTCCACGAGACCCTGCCGATCTGCGACCAGGCCGTGGCCATCGCCAACGGCGGCGTGGTCTTCGCCGGCACCCCGCAGGCGTTGCAGGCCAGCACCGATCCGCTGCTGCAGCAGTTCCTGCACGGCCGTCCCGACGGCCCGATCCCGTTCGATGCGCCGCAGCGCGCGCGGAGCGCCGCCTGATGGCCATCGTTGCCCCGATCCGTTCCCTGGGCCGTGCCGGGCTGTTCTTCCTGACCGTGCTGCGCGGCTCGCTGCCGACCCGGGACCTGTTGGCCGAGCTGATCCGCGAGATCTACAAGGTCGGCGCGCGTTCGCTGCCGATCATCGCCGTGGGCGGCGCCTTCGTCGGCCTGGTGCTGACCCTGCAGGGCTACCGCACGCTGCAGACCTATGGCGCCTCCGATGCGCTGTCCACGCTGCTCGGCCTGTCGCTGTACCGCGAGCTGGCGCCGGTGCTGACCGCGCTGCTGTTCATCGGCCGCGCCGGCAGTTCCATCGCCGCCGAGCTCGGCCTGATGCGTGCGACCGACCAGATCAAGGCGCTGGAGCTGATGGCGATCGACCCGGTGGCCAAGGCGGTGGCGCCGCGCTTCTGGGCGGCGGTGCTGACCGTGCCGCTGCTGACCGGCATCTTCTGTTCGCTGGCGATCAGCGCCAGCTATTTCGAGGCGGTGGCGGCGCTCGGCCTGGACCGCGGCACGTTCTGGTCGGCGCTGTCGAGCAGCGTGGATTTCTGGGACGACTTCGGCGTGGCGATGCTGAAGTCGGCGGTGTTCGGCGGCACGGCGGCGCTGGTGGCGGCCTATGTCGGCTTCCATGCCGAGCCGACCATCGAGGGCACTTCGGTGGCCACCACCCGCGCGGTGGTCAACGCCTCGCTGCTGGTGCTGATGTTCAACTTCGTCATGTCGGCGCTGCTGTTCCGCTGAGCGGCGCCAACGCGGGGCCGGCCGGCGACGGCAGGCTCCGCGGCAACATCCCGGTCGCGGCACTGGCGCTGCGGCCACGCTGAATCAACAAGGTAGACACGTTATGGCTCTCCGTGGTCCCCGTCTCGAGTTCGCCGTCGGCGCCTTCCTGCTGCTGGGCCTGGCCTCGCTGCTGGTGCTGGCGCTGGCTTCCACCAACCGCCAGTGGGGCTTCGGCGGCCACCGCTACGACCTGGTCGCGCGCTTCTCGCAGATCGGCCAGCTGCGTGCGCAGGCGCCGGTGAAGATCGGCGGCGTCATCATCGGCCAGGTCGCCAAGATCGACCTGGACCCGACCAAGTTCGACTCGGTGGTGACCCTGTCCATCGACGACAAGTACAAGGACCTGCCGGCCGACACCTCGGCGGCGATCCTGACCAGCGGCCTGCTGGGCGAGAGCTACGTCGGCCTGCAGCCCGGCGGCGACCCCGACACGCTCAAGCCCGGCCAGGAAATCGCCTTCACCCAGCCGGCGGTGGACCTGATCCAGCTGGTCGGCAAGTACATGTTCGGCGGCGGCAGCGCCGGCGGCGACAAGAACGCAACACCCGCTGCCGCACCCTCTGCCGACCCCACCACGCCCGCAACGGAACCCAAGCCATGACGATCAAACTGCTTTCCGCCGCTCTCGCCGCCGCGCTGGCCGTGGCCGCGCCCTCCGCCGCCCTGGCCCAGGCCGCCGCGCCGGCCGCCGCCGCCACCCAGGCCGGTTCGGCCAGCAAGGTGGTGCTGGAGAACAGCACGCGCATCCTGACCACGCTGGAACAGCGCCGCAGCGAGTTCAAGAGCAACCCGACCGCGCTGCGCCAGTTCATCGACAGCGAGATGAACAAGTCCTTCGACCGCGACTACGCCGCCCGCCTGGTGCTGGGCGTGCACGGCCGCGGCGCCTCCGACGCCGACGTCAAGCTGTTCGGCGACGCGATGGCCGACAACCTGATGCAGCGCTACGGCACCTCGCTGCTGACCTTCGAAGGCAAGCCGCAGGTGCGGGTGAAGTCGGAAACCCCGCTGCCCGGCGGCCGCGGCGTCAAGGTCTCCACCGAACTGCTGCGCAGCGGCGGCGACCCGGTGCCGGTGGACTACCTGCTGCGCAACACCGGCGCGGGCTGGAAGATCTTCGACGTGATGGTCGAGGGCGTGTCCTACGTGCAGACCTTCCGCAACCAGTTCGACACCCCGCTGCGCAACAAGTCGATCCCCGAGGTTGCGGCCGAGCTGCGCAACGGCACGCTGCAGGCGGCACCGGCGGGCAACAGTGGCAAGTGATGCGCCGCAACTGCGCCGCGACGGCGACACGCTCGCGCTGAGCGGCGTGCTCGACCGTGCGGCGGCCACCGCGCTGTGGCCGGCAGCGCTGCGCGCGCTGCCGGGCGCA
>NZ_AQOI01000546.1:0-473 GCF_000364665.1 Xanthomonas sp. SHU 199 | reverse complement strand
TTAGGGGCGACATGTCCAGATACAAGGAGCGGCTTCAGCCGCGACGAACGAAGCCACGATGGTCTCAAGACCCACCTCGCGCCTCGTGCCCTATCCTTTTCCGAAATGCTCTTCTCCCATGGCAGGCATCCTCACGCGCCGGTCTACCGCGTCCAGCACGGGCAATCTCCCACCCGCATCCACCCACCGCAGCCCCACCGGCGCTCGGGCTAAGATGCGCGCGGTGACCACCTGCGCCCGCTCCCGCTGATGTCCGGCATCCCGGCCGCCGTGCCGACGCCCCCGCCGTCGCTGCAACAGCAGACGCAGCGCCTGCTCGCGCAGGTGCAGCAGGCGCAGTCGCGCCAGGCGCAGGCCGATGCGGATATCGAGCGGCATCTGCCGGCGGTGGACCAGGCCGTGGCCGCGATCCGGCGCCGGTTTGCTGCGCACGCCAGGATCGCGGCGCGGGCGGCGGCACGGCGCGAGCGCCA
>NZ_AQOI01000545.1:0-1833 GCF_000364665.1 Xanthomonas sp. SHU 199 | reverse complement strand
CGGGCGCCGCAGCGGCGCCGTCGGCGGTCTCCAGCAGCGCGATCACCGCGCCCTCGGACAGGGTGTCGCCGAGCTTGACCTTCAGTTCCTTGATCACGCCGGCAGCCGCGGACGGCACTTCCAGCGTGGCCTTGTCCGACTCCAGCGTCACCAGGCCCTGGTCCTTCTTCACCGTGTCGCCGACGGCGACCAGCACCTCGATGACCGGAACGTCGCTGTAGTCGCCGATATCCGGGACCTTGACCTCAATGACCGCCATGCAGCTTCTCCTGTGGCCCTTCGCCGCGGCGAGGGGCGTTTGCAGTTCGTCGGCGCGACCGCACAAACAGGCGGCGCGCGCAGGTGGGGGAAAACCGGCGCCGCGACGGACGCGGCGCCGTGACGACAGGGCTTACAGCAGCACGCGGCGCATGTCCGCCAGCACCTGGCTCAGGTAGGTGGTGAAGCGCGCGGCGGCGGCGCCGTCGATGACCCGGTGGTCGTAGCTCAGCGACAGCGGCAGCAGCAGCTTGGGCGCGAATTCCTTGCCGTTCCAGACCGGCTGGATCGACGACTTGGACACGCCCAGGATCGCCACTTCCGGCGCATTGACGATCGGGGTGAAGGCGGTGCCGCCGATGCCGCCGAGCGAGCTGATCGAGAAGCAGCCGCCGCTCATGTCGGCCGGGCCCAGCTTGCCGTCGCGCGCCTTCTTGGCCAGCTCGCCGCTCTCGCGCGCCAGCTCGACCACGCCCTTCTTGTCCACGTCGCGGATCACCGGCACCACCAGCCCGTTCGGGGTGTCGGCGGCGAAGCCGATGTGGAAGTACTTCTTCAGAGTCAGGTTCTCGCCGCTGGCATCGAGCGAGGCGTTGAACTCGGGGAACTGCTTCAGCGCCGCGGCGCTGGCCTTGAGCAGGAAGGCGAGCATGGTCAGCTTGATGCCGGCCTTCTCGTTCTCCTTGTTCAACGCCACACGCAGGGCTTCCAGGTCGGTGATGTCGGCCTGCTCGAACTGGGTGACGTGCGGGATCATCGCCCAGTTGCGCGCCAGGTTGGCGCCGGAAATCTTCTTGATCCGCGACAGCGGCTTGACCTCGACCTCGCCGAACTTGGCGAAGTCCACCTTCGGCCACGGCAGCAGGTTCAGGCCATTGCCGCCCGCGGCGGGCGCGGCACCGGCGGCGGCCGGCGCGGCGCCGGACAGCGCCGCCTTGACGTAGCGCTGCACGTCGTCCTTGGTGATGCGGCCACCCTGCTCCGAGCCGCTGACCTGGAACAGGTCCACGCCGAGCTCGCGGGCGAACACGCGCACCGCCGGGCTCGCATAGGGCACCTTCTGCGGCAGCACGCTGTCGGCGTCGAACGCCACCGGCGGGCTGCTCTGGGTGGCGGACGGCGCGGCGGCCTTGGCCGGCGCCGTGGCCTGGACCTGGGCGATCTCGCGCTGGGCCAGCTTGTCCGGCGCGGACGAGGCCGGCACCGGCTCCACGCCGCCGCCGGTCTCGGCGCTGGGCTGGACCGCGGACGCGGCCGGCGCGTCGGCATCGCTGCCGGCCACTTCGATCAGCGCCACCAGCTTGCCCTCGGACAGACTGTCGCCGACCTTGACCTTGAGTTCCTTGACCACGCCGGCCACCGACGAGGGCACTTCCATCGTCGCCTTGTCCGACTCCAGGGTGACCAGGCCCTGATCCTTCTTGACCGTGTCGCCGACCGCGACCAATACCTCGATCACCGGCACGTCGCTGTAGTCGCCGATGTCCGGCACCCGCGCCTCGACCACGCCGGTCGCCGCGGCCGCGGCGGGCGCCGGCTTGACCGCGTTCTGCGCGGGCGTGGCGGCCGGAGCGA
>NZ_AQOI01000544.1:0-546 GCF_000364665.1 Xanthomonas sp. SHU 199 | reverse complement strand
CACGGCTCGCCTGCAGCGCATAGGCTGCCGCCACCCGCTCCAGGCCGTCGCTGGCGCCGGCTGCGTCCGGCACCGCCGCGTGCCACTGCGCAAACGCGTGTGCCGCCGCATCCAGGCGCTGCCGGCGCAGGGCCTGCTCGGCCTCGCGCTGCAGGCGCTCCAGCGCCCGATTCAGTTCCGCCTGGGTCTCGGGCAGGTCGACATGGCCGGGGTCGTAGCCACGCGCGCGCTCCACCAGCGCCACGGCGGCGGCCAGGTCGCCGCGCGCCAGATCGCCGCGTGCGTGCTGCAGCAGTTCCGACAATGCATCCTCGCGGCCTTCCAGCGCCGCGGTGCGTTCCGGCGCGTACTCCAGGACACGCTGGTACAGCGGCAAGGCCGCGTCCGGGCCGTCGTCCAGATGCCCGTCGTGACGCGCCTGCGCCGCCCGTTGCAGCAGTTGATCGATGCCGGCGTGCGCGGCCTCGCGCGCGCGCAATGCCGCCTCGATGCGATCGGCATCGGCGCGCGGCACCTGCAGCGCGCGCGCCAGCGCCAGCGCCTCGC
>NZ_AQOI01000543.1:0-4062 GCF_000364665.1 Xanthomonas sp. SHU 199 | reverse complement strand
TGCCGCGTCGCGACGACGGCGAGCGCCCGGCGCGTCCGGCGCCGGCCGCGCGTGGCGAGGATTTCGACTACCACCGCGACGTCGGCAGCTTTGAGGCGCCGCGCCGCGACAAGGCGCCGAAAGCGCCGCGCGGCGCGCCGGAAGTGGGCATGGAGACCTACCGCATCGAGGTCGGTCACCAGCATGGGGTCAAGCCGGCCAACATCGTCGGCGCGATCGCCAACGAGGCCGGGCTGGAGAGCAAGTACATCGGCCGCATCGACATCCACGACGACCATTCGGTGCTGGACCTACCGGCGGACATGCCGCGCGAGTTGCTGACGCACCTGAAGAAGGTCTGGGTGTCCGGCCAGCAACTGCAGATGCGCAAGCTCGACGGCGACGATGCCGGCGGCGCGCCGTTCAAGCCGAAGTTCGCCCGTACCGGCAAGCCCGGCGGCAAGCCCAACGCCGCCGGCCCGCGCCCGGCCGGCCGCTTCGCCGCCGACCGGCCGCCGCGCAAGGGGCCGCCGAAGCGCTGAGAGGCCGGGAATAGGGAGTAGGGAATCGGGAATGGGGGGCGTCCCCGCTGCCGCTCCCTGCCGTCGTTCCCGACGCTAGCCATGGCCCAGCCGGCAGCAGCCCGCTGTTGCCATTCCCCATTCCCAACTCCCCATTCCCAGCCCATGTCCGTCCGCCTCAACAAGCACATCGCCGAGACCGGTTTTTGCTCGCGCCGGGAGGCCGATCGGCTGATCGCCGCGCGCCGGGTCACCGTCAACGGCCAGCCGGGTGGGGTCGGTTCGGTGGTGGGCGAGGGCGACGAGGTCAAGGTCGACGGGCAGCCGCTGCGCGCGCGCGCCAAGGCCAAGAGCGGGCGCCGCCACGTCTACATCGCGCTGAACAAGCCGGTCGGGGTGACCTGCACCACCGAGAGCGCGGTCAAGGGCAACATCGTCGACTTCGTCGGCCACGAGCAGCGCATCTTCCCGATCGGGCGCCTGGACAAGGAGTCCGAGGGGCTGATCCTGATGACCAGCAACGGCGACATCGTCAACGAGATCCTGCGCGCGGAGAACCGCCATCAGAAGGAATACCTGGTGGCGGTGAACAAGCCGGTCACCGACGAATTCCTGCGCGGCATGGCGCGCGGCGTGCGCGTGCACGACCAGATGACCCTGCCGTGCCGCACCGCGCGGATCGCCAAGTTCGGCTTCCGCATCGTGCTGGAGCAGGGACTCAACCGGCAGATCCGCTTGATGGCCGCGGCGTTCGACTACCGCGTCACCCAGTTGCGCCGCGTGCGCATCGACAACATCAAGCTCGGCGCGCTGAAGCCGGGCCAGTGGCGCAATCTCACCGAACAGGAACTGCGCGGCCTGCTGCCGCAGCGCCAGGAGTGGTAACCACGTCGCAGTGTCGGCGGTCGGCTGCCGCCGCGCGGCCCAACCGTACAGGCGGCGCGCCCGCCAGGGCTGGCGTCCGCCGCGGATTTGGCCATACTGCGCAACGCGAACCATCGCCGCCGCCGGGTATTCCGTGATCAAGCCCCGCAAGCCCGACAACGAAGCCGCACGCCTGCAGGCGTTGCACGCGTTGCAGATCCTCGACACCGAACCGGAAGCGTCCTACGACGATCTGGTCGGCATCGCCGCCAAGCTGTGCGACACGCCCTCGGCGCTGATCTCGCTGGTGGACGACGAGCGCCAGTGGCTGAAGGCGCAGCGCAACGTCTGCCTGTTGAGCACCGCACGCGACGAGTCGTTCTGCGGGCACACCATCCTGACCCCCGAGCAGGTCATGGTGGTCGCCGACGCCACCGCCGATGCGCGCTTCCAGCACAACCCGCTGGTCACCGAGGGCGGTGTGCGCTTCTACGCCGGCGCGCCGCTGCTGACCCGCGATGGCCTGCCGGTCGGCACGGTGTGCGTGCTCGACAACCGTCCGCGCACCCTGCAGCCGGAACAACTGGCGGCGCTGCAGGCGCTGTCGCGGCAGGTGATGCAACTGATCGAACTGCGCCGCAGCAGCCATGCGCTGGCGCTGCAGTTGCGCGAACGCGCCTGGTACGAGCAACAGCTGCTGCAGTACCAGGAATCGCTGGAATCGCTCAACGCCGAACTGCTGGAACAGGCGCGCACCGATCCGCTGACCGGCCTGCTCAACCGCCGCGCCTTCGCCACCGCGTTGATGATCCATGCCGAGGCGGCGCAGCCGGGTTCGGCGCCGCTCAGCGTGGCGATCCTGGATCTGGACTACTTCAAGAGCGTCAACGACCTGCATGGTCACGACAAGGGCGATGAGGCGCTGCTGGCGCTGGCCGACATGCTGCGCGCGCGCCTGCCGCCCGAGAGCGTCGTGGCGCGCTACGGCGGCGGCGAGTTCGCGCTGTTGCTGCCGGGGATGGACGCGGCGCAGGCCATGCGCGCCTGCGAGCGCCTGCGCCAGGACACCAGTCTGCTGCAGCTCGGTGTGTCGCTCACCGCCAGCATCGGCGTGGCCACGCTGCAGGGACGCGAAAGCGCCGAGGACCTGCTCAAGCGCGCCGACCAGGGCCTGTACCAGGCCAAGCGTGCCGGCCGCGATTGCGTGTCGCTGGCGGCGTAAGTACGCCACGTCATCGCGGAGCGACAGCGACGTTCTTCCTTCTCTCGCCGGGACCGCGGCCCCGTTTTGGGGAAGCGTCCCGCAGGGGCGGATGAGGGGAGGTGCGCCTTATCGTGCACTCACACTCCTCCTGACGCTTTCGCGCCGTACCCTCACCCCAACCCCTCTCCCGGGGGGAGAGGGGCTAGTTCCCGAGCATGCTGCGCCTTTCGCGTTGGGCCTGCGGTCATGCCGCAAATGCGCAGGACCGGGCCAATCCCGACTCCGCAATCCCCAATCCCGAAGTGAGCGCCCCCGCGCTCACTCCACCACGTTCTTCGCCTCGCAGGTGGCCAGCAGCTCCGGGTGCTGCAGCGGACGCGTGCGGGTCAGCAGCGGATGCAGGAACACCGCGCCCAGGATCACTGCCACGCCGAGGTAGAACAGCCCGGTGAGCTGGCGCTGCTCGTCCAGCAGCACGATCGCGAACACGATCGCGTAGACCGGTTCCAGGTTGGTGACCAGTTGCACCGCGTAGGCGCTGAGCCGGCGCAATGCGACCAGGGCCAGGGCGAACGGCAGCAGCGTGCACAGCAGCGCCAGCGCCAGCAGCAGCGCGGTGTCGTGCAGGCTGGGCAGCACCAGCAACGGCCCGCTCAGCGCCGGCAGCACGAACGGCAGCAACGGCGCCAGCGCGGTCAGGGTCAGGGTGCCGGCGCCCAGTTCCAGCGCGGTCACGGTCAGCGGATCGGCATGGTCGACCAGGCGCTTGTTGAGCGAGCCGAAGGCCGCCACCAGCAGCGCCGACACCGCGCCGACGGCGACACCGGCGCGCATCCCGTGCGGTACCCCGCCGACCACCAGGGCCACACCCGGCAGCACCGCCAGGCCGAAGGCCAGTTCGCTGGGGCGGAACGGTCGTTTCGCCACCCAGGGTTCGATCACCGCGGTGAACACCGGCGCCAGCGCGATGCAGGTCGCCGCGACCGAGGCGTTGGCCAGCTTGATCGCGCCGTAGAACGTGAGCCAGTGCAGGCCGACCAGGGCACCGACGATGGCATAGCCCAGCGCCAGTTTCGGCGTCAGCGCCGCCAGTCCGCGCCACACCCGCGGCAGCAGCGCCAGCGCCGCCACCACCATCAGCATCCGCCACCACACCAGCGGCAGCGCGGGCAGGGTGATCAGCTTGCCGAGAATCGCGGTGATCCCCCACAGCAGGACGCAGAAATGGATTTGCAGCTGGGCTTTGGTGGTGGGGTGCATCGGCATCCGCGTATTGTCGCGCAAAGCGCGCCGCCACGGTCGCGGATCGCCACACGGGTCAGGCGTCTGGCGCCGGCGGCGACGCGTTCCGCGCCATCCTGCGCGCATAGGCGGCGGTGAGCGGCGGTACCAGCAGCGCCGTCACCACCACCGAAGTCGCCACCAGTGCGGTCGCGGCCGGCGCGGTGGCCCGGAACTGCGGCGCCACCGCCGCCACCAGCGCGGGCGTGGTCA
>NZ_AQOI01000542.1:0-1692 GCF_000364665.1 Xanthomonas sp. SHU 199 | reverse complement strand
CGGCGTCGGCCTGGCCCGCGCCCAGGCGCAGCGCGGCCACGCGCGGCGCCAGTCTGGCCACCAGCGCATCGGCCAGCGCGTCGCCCACGCACACCGCCACCGAGATCGCCATGCAACGTTCGCCGGCCGAGCCGTAGCCGGCCCCGAGCAGGGCGTCGGCGACATCGTCCAGGTCGGCGTCGGGCAGCACCACCAGGTGATTCTTGGCCCCGCCCAGCGCCTGCACGCGCTTGCCCAGCGCACTGCCGCGCGCGTACAGGTCGGCGGCCACCGCGGTGGAGCCGACGAAGCTCAGCGCCTGCACCTGCGGGTGCGCCAGCAGTGCGTCCACCGCCGGTTTGGCGCCGTGCACCACGTTGCACACGCCGGCCGGCAACCCGGCCTCGTGCAGCCATTCGGCCAGGAGCAGCGACGCCGAGGGTGCGTGTTCGGAGGGCTTGAGCACGAAGCTGTTGCCGCAGGCCAATGCCACCGGCAGCATCCACAGCGGCACCATCGCCGGGAAGTTGAACGGGGTGACGCCGGCCACCACGCCCAGCGGCGCGTATTCGCTCCAGGCGTCCACGCCGCGGCCGACGTCGTGCGAATGCTCGCCCTTGAGCAGGTGCGGGATGCCGCAGGCGAACTCCACCACCTCCATGCCGCGGACCACTTCGCCGCGCGCGTCGGTGACGGTCTTGCCGTGCTCGGCGCTGATGCAGCGGGCCACGTCGTCGGCACGGCGTTCCAGCAGCTCGCGGAAACGGAACAGCACCCGCGCGCGCTGCAGCGGCGGCGTCGCCGCCCAGCCGGGAAAAGCCGCACTGGCGGCACGCACCGCCATCTCCACCGCATGCGCGGCGCCCAGCGGCACGTGGCGCTGGACGGCGCCTGTCGCCGGGTCGAAGACCTCGGCGTGCTCGTCGCCGCGGAAGGCGACGGGCTGGCCGTCGATGTAGTGGGACAGGGTGTCGCGCATCGTGCTCGATCCTCGGATGGACTGCGTCAGCCCAGCGCGTCCAGCGGCCGCACGAACTCCTGGCCCAGCGCCTGCGCCACTGCGCGATGGGTGAGCTTGCCGGCGTGCACGTTGAGGCCGTTGCGCAGGTCCTGGTCGTCGCGCAGCGCCTGCAGTCCGTGTTCGGCCAGCAGCAGCACGAACGGCAGGGTGGCGTTGGTCAGGGCGAAGGTGGAGGTGCGGGCGACGCCGCCGGGCATGTTGGCCACGCAGTAATGCACGATGCCGTCGACCTCGTAGGTCGGCTGCTGGTGCGTGGTCGGGCGGCTGGTCTCGAAGCAGCCGCCCTGGTCGATCGCCACGTCCACCAGCACCGAGCCGGGCCGCAGCAGCGCCAGTTGCTCGCGCGACACCAGCTTGGGCGCGGCGGCGCCGGGGATCAGCACCGCGCCGATCACCAGGTCGGTGTGCGGCAGGCACTGCTCGATCGCATCGCGGGTGGAGTACAGCGTGGTCAGTTGCTGGCCGTAGAGTTCGTCCAGGTACTTGAGCCGCTCCAGCGAGCGGTCCAGCACGGTCACCCGCGCGTGCAGGCCCATCGCCATGCGCGCGGCGTTGATGCCGACCACGCCGCCGCCGATCACCAGCACCTGCGCCGGCTTGACCCCGGGCACGCCGCCGAGCAGCACGCCCGAGCCGCCCTGCGCCTTCTCCAGCGCATGCGCGCCGGCCTGGATCGCCATGCGCCCGGCGAC
>NZ_AQOI01000541.1:0-8377 GCF_000364665.1 Xanthomonas sp. SHU 199 | reverse complement strand
ACGGTCTCGTAGGCGATGGCGGTGCAGCCGGAGCGCTGCAGCGCCGCGGCCTGCTGCGGATCCGGCGCCAGGTGCAGGTAGGTGAACAGCAGTTGCCCGGGGCGCAGCATCGCGCATTCCTCCGGCTGCGGTTCCTTGACCTTGACGATCATCTCGGCCTGCGCGAACACGCTGGCCGCATCCTCGGCGATGCGTGCGCCGGCGCGCTCGTACTCGGCATCGGTCAGGCCGATGGACTGGCCGCCGCCGCGCTGCACCAGCACCTGGTGGCCGTGCAGCACCAGTTCGCGGACCCCGGACGGGGTCAGCCCGATCCGGTACTCGTGGTTCTTGATCTCTTTCGGAACGCCGACCAGCATGAGCGGTTCTCCAGGCAGACGCAGCGCGTGGGGAGCGCGGGCGGTGGGTTGGGTGAGGGAGGGGTCAGGGCGTGCTACGGATCATGTCCGCCAGCACCGCGAAGATGCGCTCGATGTGCGTGGCTTCCACGATCAGCGGCGGCGACAGCGCGATGGTGTCGCCGGTGACGCGGATCAGCAGGTCGCCTTCATGGAAGCAGCGCTCGAAGATCTCGTAGGCGCGCGCGCCGGGCGCGCCCTTGCGCGGCGCCAGTTCGATCGCGCCGATCAGGCCGAAGTTGCGGATGTCGATGACGTGCGGCAGGTCGCGCAGCCGGTGGATCGCCTCCTCCCACACCGGACCCAGCTCGATCGCCTTGTCGAACAACTGTTCCTCGGCGTAGGTGTCCAGCGTCGCCAGCGCGGCGGCGCAGGCCAGCGGATGGCCGGAGTAGGTATAGCCGTGGAACAGGTCGATGGCGTTGGCCGGGCCGTGCGCGAACGCCTCGTGGATGGCATGGGACACGAACACCGCGCCCATCGGCACGCAGCCGTTGGTCAGGCCCTTGGCGGTGGTGATCATGTCCGGGGTTACCCCGAAGCGCTGCGCGGCGAAGGCGTGGCCGACGCGACCGTAGCCGGTGATGACCTCGTCGAAGATCAGCAGGATGCCGTGCTTGTCGCACAGTTCGCGGATGCGCTGCAGATAGCCGTGCGGCGGCAGCACCACCCCGGCCGAGCCGGAGATCGGCTCGATGATCACCGCGGCGATGGTGGAGGCGTCGTGCAGCGTCACCAGCCGCTCCAGGTCCTCTGCCAGTTCCGCGCCATGCGTCGGCAGGCCGCGCGAGAACGCATTGCGCTCCAGGTCGAGCGTGTGCCGCAGATGGTCCACGCCCGGCAGCAGGGGGCCGAACGCCTTGCGGTTGTTCGGCAGGCCGCCGACCGAAATGCCGCCGAAGCCGACGCCGTGGTAGCCCTTCTCGCGGCCGATGAAACGCGTGCGCTGGCCCTCGCCGCGGGCGCGGTGGTAGGCGAGGGCGATCTTCAGCGCGGTGTCCACCGACTCGGAGCCGGAGTTGGTGTAGAACACGTGGTCCAGGCCCGGCGGCGCCAGTTCCACCAGCCGCTCGGCCAGCACGAACGGCAACGGCGAGCCCATCTGGAAGGTCGGCGCGAAATCCAGCGTGGCGATCTGCCGTGCCACCGCCTCGACGATGCGCGGCCGCGCGTGGCCGGCGTTGCAGCACCACAGCCCGGCGGTGCCGTCGAGGATCTGGCGCCCGTCCACGCTGCGATAGTGCATGCCCTCGGCCGAGACCAGCAGCCGCGGCCGCGCCTTGAACTGGCGGTTGGCGGTGAACGGCATCCAGAACGCCTCCAGCGTGTCCGGCGCGCGGGTGGCCTGCGCGGCGTAATGGTCGGACAGCGCCTGGGACGAGAGGGGCGGCTGAGGGCGCATCGCAGGCTCCACGCGAGGGATGTTGAAAAAACTTTACACCATGCCGCTGCGCCGGGTGTGACCCGGCGTGTCGCAATTCGCGCGAATCGGGCGGGCTTTTCCTGGTTGCGCCGCAACACGGGCGCGCCGCCCGAAATTGACCGTCCGGGGCGGGTGTGTAAAGTATCCGGCAACACCGCCACCGGCGTTCCCATTCGCGATGGATATCGGCGCCCGCCTGCATCGGGTTCGCACCGCCCACGGCCTGAGCCAGCGCGAGCTGGCCAAGCGGGTGGGCGTGACCAACAGCACCATCTCGCTGATCGAGCAGAACAAGGTCAGCCCGTCGGTGAGTTCGCTGAAGAAGGTGCTGGACGGCATCCCGATCTCGCTGGCCGAATTCTTCACCCAGGACCTGGACCCGGGCGAGGCCGATGCGCCGTTCTACCGCGCCGACGAACTGCCCGACGTCGGCAGCGACGGCATCCATTACTACCTGGTCGGCCGGCATCGCCCGCAGCGGCAGATGTGCATCCTGCGCGAGGTGATGCCGCCCGGCAGCGACACCGGCAGCGCGATGCTGGTGCACGACGGCGAAGAGGGCGGGGTGGTGGTGGCCGGCGAGGTGGAGATCACCGTCGGCAGCCAGGTGCGGGTGCTGCGCGCCGGCGAGGGCTACTATTTCGAAAGCCGGGTACCGCACCGGTTCCGCAACGTCGGCCGCGAGACCGCGGTGCTGGTCAGCGCCAATACGCCGGCCACGTTCTGAGCCGTATGCGCGCCGCGTCGCCGGCCGTCGCGTGCTTCCGATCCTTCCGCCGCAGCAGGAGTTCCCGATGACCGCACCCCGCACCCGCGACGCCTGGCAGGCGCTGGCCGACACGCTGCGTCCGCGGACCCAGGCCTTCATCGATGGCCGCTACGTCGATGCCGCCAGTGGCAAGACCTTCGACTGCATCAGCCCGATCGACGGCCGCCTGCTCGGCCGCGTGGCCGAGGGCGAGGCCGCGGACATCGACCGCGCGGTGGCCGCGGCGCGGCGCGGCTTCGAGGCGGGGCACTGGTCGCAGGCCAAGCCCGCGCAGCGCAAGAAGACCCTGCTGGCGCTGGCCCAGTTGGTCGAACGCCATGCCGACGAACTTGCCTTGCTGGAGTCGCTGGACATGGGCAAGCCGGTGCGCGATGCGCGCGCGGTGGACCTGGCGGCGACGGTGCGTTGCCTGTCCTGGACCGCCGAAGCGGTGGACAAGCTCTACGGCGAAGTGGCGCCGACCGGGCAGGACGAACTGGGCCTGATCACCCGCGAGCCGCTGGGCGTGGTCGGCGCGATCGTGCCGTGGAATTTCCCGCTGCTGATGGCCGCATGGAAGATCGCCCCGGCGCTGGCCGCCGGCAACTCGGTGGTGCTGAAACCGTCGGAGAAATCGCCGCTGAGCGCGTTGCGCCTGGCCGAACTGGTCGCCGAGGCGGGCATTCCCGACGGCGTGTTCAACGTGGTGCCGGGCTTCGGCAAGGGTGCCGGCGAGCCGCTGGCGCTGCACATGGACGTGGACGGGCTGGTGTTCACCGGCTCCACCGCGGTCGGCCGGCGCCTGCTGCAGTGCGCCGGGTTGTCGAACATGAAGCGCGCGTACATGGAATGCGGCGGCAAGAGCCCGAACCTGGTGTTCGCCGATGCGCCGGACCTGGAACAGGCGGCGCAGGCGGCCGCCGCGGCGATCTTCTACAACCAGGGCGAGGTCTGCACCGCGGCCTCGCGTCTATTGGTGCAACGCTCGATCAAGGATGCCTTCGTCGAACGCGTGGTCGCCGCCGGCCGCACGCTGCAGCCGCGGCATCCGTTCGACGACGACGCGGCGATGGGCGCGCTGGTCGACGAGACCCAGACCCACCGCGTGCTCGACTACATCGCCCGCGGCAACGCCGAAGGCGCGCGCCTGCTGCTCGGCGGCAAGCGCGTGGAGGTGGTGCCCGGCGGCTGCTACGTGGAGCCGACCATCTTCGACGAGGTCGGCCACGAACACACCATCGCCCGCGAGGAGATCTTCGGCCCGGTGCTGTCGGTGATCGCCTTCGACGACGAGGCGCACGCCCTGCGCATGGCCAACGACAGCGACTACGGCCTGGCGGCGGGCGTGTGGACCCGCGACATCGGCCGCGCGCACCGCGTGGCGCGCAAGCTGCGCGCCGGCAGCGTGTGGGTGAACTACTGGGATGGCGGCGACATGACCGCCCCGTTCGGCGGCTACAAGCAATCGGGCAACGGCCGCGACAAGTCGCTGCACGCCTTCGACAAGTACACGGAGATGAAGGCGACGTGGATCAATCTGGGTGAGTAGCGGGGATTCGGGATTGGGGATTCGGGATTGGTGAAAAGTGGGGTTGCGGCTGCGGATGTCGTAGGAGCGTCTTCAGCGGCGATGGGCGTTTCCGGTAGTGCTCATCGCGGCTGAAGCCGCTCCTGCAACGCCGGGGGCGTTCCAGGTCGCGGCGCAGCCACTCATCCCCAATCCCGACTCCCCAATCCCGGCTCTCTCTCCACCCGGCACGCGAAACAGCCCTGCCGCGCATGATGCAGGTGCAGGTAACGCACCTGCGGGTCGGCGAAGGCGCAGGCGATCGCGGTGGCGATGCGTTCGCCGGGCTGCACGTCGGCGGCGATCAGCATGTCGCCGGCGTCGTAACCGCGCAGCGAGATCAGGCGGCGGACGATGGCATCGGGTACCTCGCCCGGCGCCGGTGCGGCGGTGGCGACATGGCGGCGCACGTAGATCGGGCCGGCGGCGCGGTACGGGGTCTGCGCGGGCTGGTGCAGGTAGTGCAGCAACAGCAGTTCCTCGCCGGGCCGCGCGTCCTCCAGGCTGATCCGGCAGGGATAGCCGAGCGCGCTGTCGGCGCGGAGGCGCCGCGCGTGACGTGCCTGCAGCTGTGCGTCGTCGAGATCGAACAGCGGGTCGAACGCAGCGGCTGGCAGGCCGACGCAACGGAAGCTGGACATGGGCGCTCCAGGAACGGATGGAGCGCGCAGCGTGCCGGTCGGAGTGCCGCCATGCCGGCCGCATTCGGACACGGCACTGGTCACGCCTGGCATCCGGCATGGAGGCGGTGGCGCCTGGCGTCTCGGTGGCGGCGTTCGCAGCGCGCGGCGGCGGGTGAGGGGCGCGACGTACGTGCGAGGGTCGTCCTACCCGTCGGCCCGGATGGCGACGCTACGCGCACGAGCACGCAGGCCTTGCGTGCGTGGCGGTCCGCGTCGGCGCCAAGCGGATCGGTGGCAGCGCTGCGGCAACCGGCGGCGGGCAGCCGTTCTAGGTCGATTGACCTAGTCGCATTGCTGGCATTAGGATGATTGTCCTAAGGGGCTTGGCCTGATCGGGGGGATGAAGATGGACACGCGCGCACGCATCGTCGCCGAGGCCGACCGCCTGTTCTACGCGCAGGGCTATGCGGCCACCTCGTTCGCCGATGTCGCCGATGCGGTCGGCATCTCCCGCGGCAACTTCTATCACCACTTCAAGAGCAAGGACGCGATCCTGGATGCGGTGATCGCGCTGCGTCTGGAACGGACCCAGGCGATGCTGCAGGGCTGGGAAGACGCAGCGGTGGCACCCGCCGACGGCATTCGCCAATTCATCCAGATCGTTGTGCGCAACCAGGCGTCGATCATGCGCCATGGCTGCCCGGTGGGAAGCTTGTGCGGAGAGTTGTCCAAGCTCGAGCACCCTGCGCAGGCGCAGGCCACCCAGCTGTTCGGCCTGTTCCGCCAGTGGCTGCGCCGGCAGTTCGAACGCCTTGGGCGTAGCGCCGAGGCCGATGCGCTGGCCATGCACGTGCTGGCCTTCAGCCAGGGCGTGGCGGTGCTGGCGCAGGCGTTCGGCGATGCGGATTTCGTCCAGCGCGAGGTCGGGCGCATGCAGGCCTGGCTTGACGCGGTTGCCGCCGCGCCGGCAGCCACGTGATCGGCGTTGTTTTCCTCTTTTCCATTCGCAGGAGCGTGCTCATGTTCATCGTGTTGTTGCGTTTTGCCGCCGATCGCAGTCAGGCCGGGCCGTTGCTGCAGGCGCATGTGCAGTGGTTGCAGCAGGGCTTCGACGATGGCGTGTTCGCGCTGGCCGGGAGCTTGCCGCCGCAGGCCGGTGGCGCGATCCTGGCGCATGGCCTGAGCCGCGCCGACCTCGAGCGCCGGCTGCAGGCGGACCCGTTCGTCGCGGCCGGCGTGGTGCGCAGCGAAATCGTCGAGGTGGCGCCGGCCAAGGCGGCACCCGGCCTCGAGTTCCTGCTGCCATGAGCCGGCGTCGCGGCATCGACAGGACCTGCGCATGAACGCCACCATTCCCGGCCCCGACGGTCGCCCGCGTTGCCGCTGGTGCGCGGCGGCGCCGGAGTTCTTCCACTACCACGACAGCGAGTGGGGGTTTCCGGTCGACGACGACCGCCGCCTGTTCGAGAAGCTGTGCCTGGAAGGATTCCAGTCCGGGTTGAGCTGGCGCACCATCCTGGCCAAGCGCGAGAACTTCCGCGCGGCCTTCCTCGACTTCGATTACCAGCGCCTTGCCTTATTCGACGACGGCGACGTGGCGCGGCTGCTGCAGGATCCCGGGATCGTCCGCCACCGCGGCAAGATCGAGGCGGCCATCCACAATGCGCGCATGGCCCAGGCGCTGGTGCGGCAGGAAGGGTCGCTGGCGGCGTTCGTCTGGCGCTACGAGGCGCCGGCGGCGGACACGGCGCAAACGCGCGCGACCTCGCCCGAATCGGTGGCGTTGTCGAAGGCGCTGAAGGCGCGCGGCTGGAAGTTCGTCGGGCCGACCACGGTGTATGCCTTCATGCAGGCCATGGGCCTGGTCAACGATCACGCCGAGGACTGCGTGGTGCGTGCGCAGGTGGAACGGGCGCGGACGCGTTTCCGCCGCCCGTGAGCGGCGGATGCGCGGGCCTGGCCACTCGTGGCGGGCGGGCCGCGATGGCGGCGCGTCCGCGCCTCAGCGCGGCAGGTAATCGGCGAAGGCGACCGGGTGCCGCGGATCGGCCGACTGCACCTGCTCGCCGTCCTTGACCAGCGCCTCGGCGTCGGGCGAAGGATTGGGGTTCATTTCCCAGCGCTGCTGGATGCGCTTGTGGAACAGCCACTGCTTGCGCTGCGCGTCGTAGCGGAAGGTGATGAAGTCGGTCCAGTGCTGGCCGCAGGAGACCCCGTTCTGCACGGTGAAGTAGCGACCCTTGGCGGCGAACGGTTCGTCGCCATCGGTGAACGGATCGCACTGGCCGCCCTCGTCGCGCTTGAGGATCACCCGGTCGTTGCGCGCCGCCAGCCGGAAGTGGCCGTCGGCCTGCTGCACGAAGATCAGCAAAGGTCGGGCCGGTGCTGGATCGCGCTGCGCCTCGCCGCGCTGCTGCAGCGCGACCAGGTAATCGGCGCGGCCGTCGCCATCGAGATCGGCCTGCAGCTGCGCCAGCGGCTGGTAGCCGGCCGGCACCTGGCGCAGCACATCGGCGGGCAGGTCGGCGGCGTTGGCGGTGTGGGTGCCGAGCAGCACAAGGCCGGCGGCAAGGCAGAGGCGGAACGGGATGGGCATGGGACGGTTTCGCAAACGTGGGGCCGCCAGCCTACCCGACCGGCGGGTGATGGCGGCAGCGCGACGTGGCGGCGGCGTGCGTCGCCACGACGCGGCTTGCGCTGGGGCTTCTTGCAACGCACAAGGAAAGGCGCCTGCCGCGCGCCGCGGCGCCGATCGCAGTCGGGTGGGGGCGCGGCTGTTGAAAGGGGGGCGGCATCCGTCGCGGGTCGCTGGGTGTGCCTGCGCGGGCGCTTGGAAACGGCAGCGTGCCTACGCGCGCGGGCGACCGTGTGGCTGGGCCAGGCGCTGGCCGGCGCTTCGGCCCGCACGTGTGTGGGTCGGGTTGGCAGGGCGTCACCCGCGCTGCCAGTGGCGATTGGCCTGCCGCCCTCACAGGTGTACAACACGACGCTGTAGCATCTTGGCGGGTAGCAAGGCGTGTCCGATCGGCGCCCGCATGAAGCTGGTCGTGGGCTGACGCGGGGAGGCGGCAGCCGCGGAAGGCCTTCCGGCGTGCGACATGGTCGCCGACGGCGGCCACCGCTGCCCATGGTGCGGCCGAGCGACGGGAGTGTCCCGGCATCCCCGTCGCACGGCAGAATGCGTTCGTGCTGTTCCACTGAGTCCGGAGGGTCGCGATGTATTCGGGTGCGTCATCCAGGCCAGGTGCGGTCGTGCGCGGCGTGCGTCGCCACCGCGACGGGCGCACGGCCGTCGCCCAGGACCTGGTCGCCGCCGAGGTGCCGGTGGCGTTCGCCTACAACGACACGCCCTTCGTGGTGATGATGGCCACGCCGGAAGACCTGGAGGATTTCGCGCTGGGCTTCTCGCTCAGCGAGGGCATCGTCGCGGCGCCGGCGCAATTGCGCATCGAGGCGGTCGAAACGTATCTGGAAGGCGTGTCCCTGCGCCTGCAGATTCCGCCGACGCAGGCGGCGGCCTTACAGGCGCGGCGCCGCAACCTGGACGGGCGCAGCGGCTGCGGCGTGTGCGGCAGCGAATCGCTGGAGGCGGTGTTGCGCGCGCCGCGGCCGGTGCCG
>NZ_AQOI01000540.1:0-374 GCF_000364665.1 Xanthomonas sp. SHU 199 | reverse complement strand
TCATTCAAGCCGAAGCCGCTTCGCGGCTCGGCTTAACTCAGGCGTTAGGCGGTAGTGCTTGGCATCGCTGGTGGCTTCTGTCTCCGGCAACACCTTGGTGGTTTACCGGCCGGCTCCGGTGCGTGGTCGTCGCGTAACAGCGATCGGCCTGTTTACCACTTCGCCTTGCAACGTCACTGCTGCTCTGCGCTCAGTGCCTTTTGGCTTCGGTTGCTCTGCGCGGCGGCGCACCCTTAGCAAGCCAGGTGACTTCGGTTGTGGCATGCTTGGCCCAGCGATGGTCGTGCTGGGGAGCGGAGTCATGCGTCACTGCTCTGCGGCACCACCGTCTAACTCTTCATTCAAGCCGACGCCGCTTCGCGGCGCGGCTTAAT
>NZ_AQOI01000539.1:0-2077 GCF_000364665.1 Xanthomonas sp. SHU 199 | reverse complement strand
GCTCGACGGCCTGATCGCCGCGCCGGCCGACCCGACGCTGCGCCGCCAGGCCGAGACGGCGCAAGCGCAGGGTCAGAGTGTGGTCGGGGTGGCGGTCGACGGTGCCGTGAGCGGCTACATCGCCATCGCCGATCCGCTGCGCGAGGACGCCGCCGAGGCGGTGGCCCTGCTGCAGGCACGTGGCATCGCGGTGACCATGCTCAGCGGCGACAACCGCCACGCGGCGCAGGCGGTGGCCGTGCGGCTCGGCATCCAGCAGGTGCAGGCCGAGGTGCTGCCGCAGGACAAGGCCGCGCATGTGCGCCAGTTGCAGGCGGTGCCGGGCGCACGCGTGGGCATGGTCGGCGACGGCATCAACGATGCCCCGGCGCTGGCCGCGGCAGACGTCAGCTTCGCCATCGGTAGCGGCTCGGACATCGCCATCGAGGCGGCCGACGTGGTGTTGATGCACGGCGATCTGGCCGGCGTCGCCGCCGCCATCGACCTGTCCGCGGCGACGGTGCGCAAGATCCGCCAGAACCTGTTCTTCGCCTTCGTCTTCAACGGCCTGGGCATCCCGCTGGCCGCGTTCGGCCTGCTCAGCCCGGTGATCGCCGGCGCGGCGATGGCGCTGAGTTCGGTCTCGGTGCTGGGCAACGCGCTGCTGCTGAATCGCTGGCGTGCGCAGTGAGCGCGCGTGCGATTTCTTCACTTTGGAGCATGACATGCACCATCTCGATCTCCTCGTCCACGGCATGAGCTGCGGCGGCTGCAGCGCACGGCTGCAGCGCGTGCTCGACGCCTGCCCGGGCGTGGCCGCCAGTACGGTGGTGCTGGAGGGCGGGCGCGTCGGCATCGACTACGACCCCGCGCGCATCGACGTGGCCGCGCTGGAGCAGGCGATCGCCGACGCCGGCTTCAGCGTGGCCGCCGGCTGAGCGCCGCCCCGGCGCCGCGTCTTCCCGGGTGAACGCCGCCGTGGCGGCCGCTGCCGCGCATGGTCCGGGCGCACGGCCGGGCGTGTATCGTGGGCGCGGTTTCTCCGCTCCCGCATCGCCATGACCCATCGCGCTTGGGTGGCCGCCGCCATCCAGAAGATCGAAGCCGACTTCAACCGCTCGGCCGACACCCACCTGATCCCGCTGGACCTGCCCGGTTTCCCCGGCATCGACCTGTACTTCAAGGACGAGTCCAGCCATCCCACCGGCAGCCTCAAGCACCGCCTGGCGCGCTCGCTGTTCCTGTACGCGCTGGCCAACGGCTGGCTGCGCGAGGGGCGGCCGGTGATCGAGGCCTCCAGCGGTTCCACCGCGGTCTCCGAGGCGTATTTCGCGCGCCTGCTGGGGCTGCCGTTCATCGCGGTGATGCCGGCCACCACCTCGCCGGAGAAGATCGCCGCGATCGAGTTCCAGGGCGGGCGCTGCCACCTGGTCGGGCGCGCCTGCGACCTGCATGCCGATTCGGTGCAGCTGGCGCGCGAGACCGGCGGCCACTTCATGGACCAGTTCCTGTACGCCGAGCGCGCCACCGACTGGCGCGCCAACAACAACATCGCCGAGTCGATCTTCCGGCAGATGCAGGAGGAGCCGCATCCGATTCCGGCCTGGATCGTGTGCAGCCCCGGCACCGGCGGCACCGCGGCCACGCTCGGGCGCTACGTGCGCTACCGGCGCCATCCCACCCGCATCCTGTGCGCGGATCCGGAGGTGTCGCTGTTCTTCGACGGCTACCGCGAGGCGCTGGCCGGGCGCGACTATGCCGGCCTGGAAAGCACCGGCGGCTCGCGCATCGAAGGCATCGGCCGGCCGCGGGTGGAGCCGAGCTTCATCCCCAGCTGCGTGGATGCGATGGTCAAGGTGCCCGACGCGCTGAGCCTGGCGGCGATGCGCTACGTCAGCGCGCGCCTGGGCCGGCGCGTGGGCGGCTCCACCGGCACCAACTTCGTCGGCGTGCTGCAGGCGGCCACGCGCATGCGCGAACAGGGCCGCAGCGGCGCCATCGTCACCATCCTGTGCGACAGCGGCGAGCGCTACGGGCACAGCTACTACCGGCCGCAGTGGTACGCCGAGCACGGCATCGACGTGGAGCAGGCCGATGC
>NZ_AQOI01000538.1:0-2260 GCF_000364665.1 Xanthomonas sp. SHU 199 | reverse complement strand
TCCCGCCGCTGCCTTGTGCTGCGCTGGACTGACCGCCATCTGCTTTTCGTGGCCGGCCGCGCCGGTCCTTCCCCCGCTACCGAGACTTCCGCGATGACCAATCCCCTGCTCGATTTTTCCGGCCTGCCGCGCTTCGATGCGATCCAGCCCGAGCACATCGGCCCGGCGATCGACACGCTGCTGGCGCAGGCCGAGGCCGCCGTGGCCGCCGCCGAGACGGTGGCGCCGGTGCGCTGGGACAGCTTCGTGGCGCCGCTGGACGATGCCACCGAGCGCCTGTGGCGCGCCTGGGGCCAGGTGAGTCACCTGCAGGCGGTGGTCAACACGCCGGCGCTGCGCGAGGCCTACAACGCCAACCTGCCCAAGGTGACGCGCTTCTCCAGCGCGCTGGGGCAGAACCTGGCGCTGTTCGCGCAGTACCGCACGCTGGCGCAGTCGCCGGAGGCGGCCGCGCTCGGCCCGGCGCAGCGCAAGGTGCTGGACAACGCGCTGCGCGATTTCCGCCTGGGCGGCGCCGAACTGGGCGAGACCGACAAGCAGCGCTTCGCCGCGATCCAGGAAGAACTGTCGGCGCTGTCGGCCAAGTTCTCGCAGAACGTGCTCGACGCGACCGATGCGTGGTCGCTGCTGGTCGACGACCCGGCACGCCTGGCCGGCCTGCCCGAGGACAGCATCGCAGCCGCGCGCGCGGCGGCCGAGCGCGACGGCCAGGCGGGTTGGAAGCTGACCCTGCAGATGCCGTGCTACCTGCCGGTGCAGATGTATGCCGAGGACCGTGCGCTGCGCGAAACGCTGTACCGCGCCAACGCGATCCGCGCCTCGGAGTTCGGCGATGTGGCGCTGGACAACAGCGCGGCGATCGGGCGCATCCTCGCCCTGCGCGGCGAACTGGCGGCGCTGCTCGGCTTCGCCAGCTACGCCGAGTATTCGCTGGCGACGAAGATGGCGCAGGATCCGGCGCAGGTGCTGGAGTTCCTGCACGATCTGGCCGCACGCGCCAAGCCCTACGCGCAGCGCGACCGCGCCGAACTGGAGGCATTCGCGCGCGAGCACCTGGGCCTGGACACGCTGGAAGCCTGGGATCTGGCCTATGCCGGCGAAAAGCTCAAGCAGGCGCGCTACAGCTTCTCCGAGCAGGAAGTGAAGCGCTACTTCACCGAGCCCAAGGTGCTGGAGGGCCTGTTCGGCCTGATCCACGACCTCTACGGCCTGCGCGTGGAGGCCGACAGCGCGCCGGTGTGGCATCCGGACGTGCGCTTCTTCCGCCTCAGCGATGCGCAGGGGCGCCTGGTCGGGCAGTTCTACCTGGACCTGTACGCGCGCGAAGGCAAGCGCGGCGGCGCCTGGATGGACGACTGCCGCAACCGCCGCGAACGCGCCGACGGCGTGCAGACCCCGCTGGTGTACCTGGTGTGCAATTTCGGCCGCGGCAGCGACGGCAAGCCGGCCACCTTCACCCACAACGAGGTCACCACCCTGTTCCACGAGATGGGCCATGGCCTGCACCAGTTGCTGACCCAGGTCGGCGAACTGGGCGTGGCCGGCATCAACGGCGTGGAATGGGACGCGGTGGAACTGCCCAGCCAGTTCATGGAGAACTTCTGCTGGGAATGGCCGCGCCTGCAGGCGATGACCGCGCACGTGGACAGCGGCGAACCGCTGCCGCGCGCGCTGTTCGACAAGATGCTCGCGGCGAAGAACTACCAGAGCGGCATGTTCACGGTGCGCCAGCTCGAGTTCGCGCTGTTCGATATGCAGCTGCACCACAGCTTCGATGCGCAGTCCGACAGCGTGCTGCAGTTGCTCGAGCGCGTGCGCGACGCCGTGGCGGTGAACCGGCCGCCGGCGTGGAACCGCTTCCCGCACCAGTTCAACCACATCTTCGCTGGCGGCTATGCGGCCGGCTATTACAGCTACAAGTGGGCCGAGGTGCTCAGCGCCGACGCGTATGCCGCATTCGAGGAAGCGCCTGACCAGTTGGCGGACACCGGCGCGCGCTTCCTGCGCGAGATCCTCTCGCGCGGCGGCAGCCGCCCGGCGCTGGAGAACTTCACTGCCTTCCGCGGTCGCGTGCCGGAACTGGAGGCGTTGCTGCGGCACAGCGGCATGGCCGGATAAGCCGGGATTCGGGATTCGGGATTCGGGATTGGGGATGACCAGCCTGCGGCCGTTGAGAACCGGGATTCGAGATTTTGCTGCGCAGGCGTAGTGGTTGCGATTGCACTGTGGGAGTGGCTTCAGCCCCGACGGGCTTTCCCGG
>NZ_AQOI01000537.1:0-1291 GCF_000364665.1 Xanthomonas sp. SHU 199 | reverse complement strand
GCGGTCGGCGTGGCGGCCGACGCGACCGGCGAATACGCCACCGCGGTCGGCGGCTTCTCCAGCGCCAGCGGCTTCAACAGCACCGCGCTGGGCAACAGCGCGGTCGCGCAGGGCCGCAACAGCGTGGCGCTAGGCGCCGACGCGGTGGCCGACCGCGACGACAGCGTCTCGGTCGGCAAGGCCGGCGGCGAGCGCCAGATCACCCACGTGGCCGCCGGCACCGAGGCCACCGATGCGGTCAACGTGGCCCAGCTCGACGCGGTCAGGCAGACCGCCGACACCACCGCCAAGTATTTCCAGTCCAGCGGCAGCGACGCCAGCGATGCCGGCGCCTACGTCGAGGGCGCCAATGCGATCGCCGCCGGCGAAGGCGCCAACGCCATCGGCAACGGCGCCAGCGCACTGGGCAGCGGCGCCACCACGCTCGGCGGCAACGCCACCGCGGTCGGCAGCAACGCCACCGCCGTCGGCGCCTCGGCAACGGCGGTCGGCGGCGCGTTGTCGATCGTCGACGAGAACGGCGAGGTGTTGCTGGAAGGCACCACCACCGCGGCCGAGCAGGGCGCCAGCGCGTTCGGCGCCGGCGCGCAGGCCAATGGCGCGTTCTCCACCGCACTGGGCACGGCGGCACGCGCCGACGGCCTGCAGAGCACCGCCACCGGTTTCTCCGCTGCCGCCACCGGGCTGGCCGCGACCGCCAACGGCGGCTTCAGCCAGGCCGGCGGCGATTTCGCTTCCGCGGTCGGCTACGGTGCCAACGCCAGCGGCGGCAATGCCGTGGCGCTGGGCTATTCGAGTCTGGCCAGCGGGGCGTCCAGCACCGCGGTCGGCGGCAGCGTGCTCGGCCTGTTCACCACCGAGGCGCAGGGCGAGGGCGGCAGCGCATTCGGCGCCGGCGCCTGGGCCAACGGTGCGTTCTCCACCTCGGTCGGCTGGCTCAGTTCGGCCGATGGCGCGTCCAGCGCCGCGTTCGGCGCCGCGTCGTGGGCGCAGGCCGACGATTCCACCGCGCTGGGCTATGGCGCCAAGGCCGCGGCCAGCGGCAGCGTCGCGCTCGGCCAGGGATCGGTCGCCGATCGCGCCGACACGGTGTCGGTGGGCAGTGCCGGCAAGGAGCGGCAGATCGCCAACGTCGCCGCCGGCACCGAAGGCACCGATGCGGTGAACCTGGACCAGCTCGACGCGGTCAAGCAGGTGGCCGACGGCACCGCGCGGCTGTTCGCCGGCAGCGGCGACGGCACCGCGCTGGCGCAGGGCCAGCAGGCCACCGCCGCCGGCGCCGATGCGCTGG
>NZ_AQOI01000536.1:0-1734 GCF_000364665.1 Xanthomonas sp. SHU 199 | reverse complement strand
GCGGGCGGCAGGCGCCGCAGCGCCGGCCACAGCAGCGCCGCCGCCGGCAGCGCCAGCAGCGGTACCGCCAGGAACACCCAGCGCCAGCCGACGTGCTCGACGATCAACCCGCTGATGCTGGGGCCGATCAGCGACGGCACCACCCAGCCGGCGGAGAACGCGGCGAACATGCGCGGGCGGATCGCCTGCGGATACAGCCGTGCGACCAGCACGTACAGCACGACCGAGATCGCGCCGGCGCCCAGGCCCTGCACCAGCCGGCCGGCCAGCAGGAATCCCATCGACGGGGCGAAGCCGGCCAGCAACAGGCCGCAGACGAAGCAGGCCAGGCCGGTCCATAGCGGCGTCGCCGGCCCGTGCAGGTCGCTCCAGCGCCCGGCCACGGTCATGCCGATCACGCTGGTGGCCAGGGTGCCGCCGAAGGCCAGCGCGTACAGCCGCAGGCCGTCCAGTTCGCGGGCCACGGTCGGCATCGCCGCGGCCACCGCCAGCGCCTCGAAGGCGATCAGCGACACCAGCGCGACCATGCCGACGGTGGTGGCGCGGTAGGCCGGCGCCAGCACGGAGCCGGCAGCGGCAGGGGCGGGTGGAGCAGCGGCGGTGGTGGCGTGGTCTTGCATCGGCGAACCTGGGGAAAAGGGTGGACGTCTGCCGGCGGCGACTTGCGTGGGCGCGTGCAGCCCGTGCAGCATGCAACCTCAACCGGACTCGAGGTCAAGCGATGCAGGAGGAACTGAGCGTTGGACAGGTCGCCGCGCGTAGCGGTGTGGCCGTGTCGGCGCTGCATTTCTACGAGAGCAAGGGCCTGATCCGCAGCATGCGTACCGCCGGCAACCAGCGCCGCTACACGCGCGACGTGCTGCGCCGGCTTGCGGTGATCCGCGTGGCGCAACGCGTCGGCGTGCCGCTGGACAGCGTCAAGGCCGCCTTCGCGCAGTTGCCCGACGCGCGCACCCCGACCCGCGCCGAGTGGGCGCGGATGTCGGCGGTGTGGCGCGAGGAACTGGACGCGCGCATCCTGCAGCTGACCCGCCTGCGCCACCAGCTCACCGACTGCATCGGCTGCGGCTGCCTGTCGCTGCGCCGCTGCCGGCTCAGCAACCCGGCCGACACCCTGGCCGCGCACGGCGATGGTCCGCAGCGCTGGACGGAGGAGTGAGCGCTGCGTGCGCGCGCAGCCGCCGCGTGTAATGTCGCCCCGTCCACCGCTACCGCGTCGGGACTGAAGTCCCTCCCACAATTGACCGCGCCAGCTGTGGGTTGGTTGTTCTGTCGATCTTCCGTAAGAGTGGCTTCAACCGCTACTGGGCTTTCCCGGTAACGCCAGGTCGCGGCTGATCCCAAGCAGGGGCAAGAGCCGCTGCTACGACCCGCGACGGCGCCACGATGTGGGAGGGACTTCAGTCCCGACTGCATGCACCGTCCGGCGACACACAAGCGGCAATGCCGCGACGTCCACCGCTACCGCGTCGGGACTGAAGTCCCTCCCACAATTGACCTCGCTCGCTCTGCGCCGATCGGTCTATCGATCTTTCCGTAGGCGCGGTTGCAGCCGAGACCGGGGATTCCCGATAACGCCAGTCGCGGCTGATCCCAAACAGGCGACAAGAGCCGCTTCCACGACACGCGATGGCGCCACGATGTGCGATCGAGACGATGTGGCAGGGACTTCAGTCCCGACTGCATGCAGTGTTCGGCGCATCATCTGAGCGCACATAAGCAGCAATGCCGCCC